>JBJXEX010000129.1:0-12152 GCA_046156195.1 Planctomycetaceae bacterium
CGTACTGACCGCCTTCCTGCATCAGCACGCCTGCAACGATGCGGTACTGGTGCTGGTGCTGATAGACCGACCCACGCACGCGAAGGTAGTCCCACACGGCGCCGCCGGCGGAGTTGGTCGTCGCGGCCTGTTCGAACTCGTGATACTTGCGGAGCGGCACGTCGTAGTACGCGTAGGTCGGTCCGGGCCCGCTGCGGTGTTTTGAACCTGGTGTCCAGGCGAGGAACGTGACATACAGAATGCCGGACCGGTGCGATTCACGTTCAAACACGAACGAATAAACGTTGCTCGACTCGACCCTGATCTCGCGGCTGATGAGCGCGGCGTCGTCTTCGGCGTCGTAGCCCATGCCACGGCCGAGAGTTTGGATCGTGGTTTCTTCATCGGTATCCTCGTCCTCGGTCTCTTGGCCTCCGCCGAGCAGCTGCTCGAGCGCCTCCTCGGCATCCAGCGTCCGCTGCGATTTGCCGGTCTCGCCGATGGTGGGTCGACCCTCCGGGATTGGAAAACGGCTTCGCTGAATGGGCGGTTGAAACGGCGGCGGCTCGGCGACTTCAGACAAGGCTTGTCGGGCAGCTTCGATTCCTCGCTCGTAGCCAGCTTCCCCGGGTCGGGTCAGGACTTCACTCCCAAACGCCCGCACCACATCTTTGGCCGATTCAACCTGCTGGCTGGACCAGCTCTTGGCATCGGAACCCGCGCCGATCACTCGTCGGATGGCATCTCCGAGCGGTCCCAGCAGACGCAGAAACCTCACCAGGACGTCCGGGCGCTCGTGCTGCTTGCCGTACTTGATCGGACCAACGCGTTCCAGTTCGTCCAGGAGTCGGCGAGCCTCCGGAGACGAGAGCTGCCGAAGTAGCGTCGACATCCGTCGCTCGGATCCGCGGCGGCCAGTGGCGATCCGTCGGGAGGAACGAAGGATTTTCCCGATGGGTGTGCGATTGAACTCGCGGACAGCCAGACGCTGGGCGGCCTGCGCGGCGATCTGAAAGAGTTTGCTCATTGTTGGCCGCTCCCTTGGAATCGCAGGCGTTCAGCTCGCGAACGAATCAATTGAACGCCGAACCGCGACGTGTCTTCGATGCCGGTCAGTTGCGTCCGAATGATCTGTCCGGCGTCGAGCGATCCTTGCCGGGCGAGTTTGTTGAAGGCGCCAGACGTAGCGTCCACCTGGTCGGCAAACGCGTACTCCGGAAATGAGCAGTGTTCGTCGATCCAATCTTGAACCCACGCTGCGTTCTTCAGGAAAACATTGCCCGCTTCGGCCTGCGCGGCGTGGCCCATCGCACGAATGATCTTCGCTTCACCAGGTACCACCAGGTGATCTTTGACCTTGGTGCGTTGCCCCGAGACGACGTCCTTGTAGACGGGAAAGCCAGCGAGCTTCAACACCATCTGCTCGGCGACCTCTTTGCCGCCGGATCCGCCTTCCTGTTCGACGTAGATCACGACTTCGTTGCCGTACTTCGCGGCGTCACGTTGAGCCGTTTCGATGATGATCTGATCGCGCTGGCCGGCGGACCATTGCCCGCGGACGACGTCCTCGACATAGAACAGGCCGAACCGATCCATGGCCATGAGAACGCCGGCTGTGTAGCAACCAGATCCCTCTGTGGCCGCGCGGTCCCAATAGCGAACCCGGGAAGCGAGCCTTGGAACCTCCTCGACAATTCGGCCGAGGTACCACTCGCGACGGAACATGAGTCCTTCGAGCTCGACGAACTCGCCGCCGAGCTCCTGGGCAGCCAGGGCGGTGGTGTAGTGTCCGCGAACGGTCTCAAAGAATTCCTCTGGCAGAAACGGATTCTCTCGCGTGTGAGCTTGGACGAGCCCAGCATTCGGTTTCACTAAGAACGGTGCGCCACCGAAGTCGGCAATGTCGAATCGCTGGACGTCGCCGGTGTCAGGACGACGACGCTCATACTGAATCTTGCCGGTAACGCTCTCGCCGTCAGTGCCACGAACTTGGATGAATTGACCGCCGTCCGTTTCCTGGATGCGTTCGTAGAAGATCCCAAAAGTCCAGTGCCGCTTTCCCTTCGGGGTGAACGTCAGCAGCACGGGGCCCATCCTGCCCTTGTAACGCAGAATGGCGATCCCGTACTTGAAGACGTCCGAATGACAGATCGAGGCTTCGTCGATCCACAAACCCGCCTTCGATGGTCCGCGAAGGCTCTCGGGCTTGTCGCCGGAGCGGAACACCAGCTCAGCCATCCCGCCATCCTGCGTGCGAAACCAGGCCCGGGGGACCGGCGACTTGATTCCTCGGATCCAGACACCGAGCTCCTTCGCCGTCTCTTCGAAGGTCGGCCAAGTGGTGTCTTCCAAGACAACGTACGTAGGGGAAACCGCCATCCACGGCTCGCCGGCACGAGCGGTGAGCAGTACTTCAATGGCGCCGATCTTCGTCTTGCCAGTTCCACGTCCGCCAACGAAACCTTTCGCCCACTTCCGCATCGAACGGAACTTCGATTGCTTATCGTAAATCAGGAGCGGCTTGTGTTTGCAGGCGACCACGTCATGCCTCCGCAGCGGCTGGAGTGGCTTTGGCGGTCCCCACGTCTTCGACGGCTTGTTTGAGCCTCGCGAGATAGTTGGTCAGGCTGATATTGCCATGCTCATCTCGCAGCTGGTCAACCTCCGCTCGATCTCCAACGGTCACCTCCAAGATGCGCGCCGACTCTTCACTGATTGGCATCGTCCGCCGCATTTCGTAGCCGGCACGATCCTTCAGGCTGAGGAAGTCCGCGATATCGTTGGTGATGGCCCGGGCGATCTCCAGGAACCTCGGATCCCCAGCTGGCTTGGTTTTGGTGTGCTTTGTGTCCTCGAATGCCTGCATTGCGTCGACCCGGAGCATCAGCAGTTCGCCAAGCTGCTCCGCCATCATCGCGTCGTATTCGGCCGACGCTTTCGCGCTCCATTCGCCTCGGAGCAACTCCAGATCGGTCATCACCACGGTCAACCGGACCTTGAGCGACTTGGCGATCGACTCGACCGACATTCCACGCCGACGCATGCGCACGACCTTGAGCCGGCGGTCCTGGGCTTCCAGGGTCGTCGGCTTCGTCTTCCGCTTCGGTGGCAGCTCGACGGCGGCCGTTGGCGTGTTGTCGGCCATTTTTCCTAGATCGCCGCAAGTGGATCCCCGGACACTTCCGCCGCTTCATCCTGGTCAACCGGCGCTAACTTGGATTGCGACTTCGCCAGCGCGTAAGCGACATCCTGGTACCGCAGGTCGGCGAAGCTGCTCTTGAGGGCATCAAGAATCACGCGGGGAGGATGGCCATCGGCGCTCATCGCCGCGATGCGCCCATTGCGATCATTTCCCAGTTCCACATGCGTGTTGAGTCGCGACAAGTTCATCGCGTTCTGCAGCCCGGCCTGGCGATTGGCGGCCATGGCTCGTTGTGCATCCTGATAGGTCGCGTAGACCAGCGAGCCGCCATCCAGCGCCACGCCCATTTCGGCGGCGCGCTGGCGAACGGACTCAGCGTCGATGCCCTTCATTTTCGTGATCTGGTCGACGTTAACTCCCGCCAAGATCAGTTCTTCGAGCGTCTCGGCCGCTTCCTTTTTCCGGCTCTTGACATCAGATTCCGCCGCCGACTTCTCGAAGTCCGCCAAGCGAGCAAGCCACTTTTCCTCGATCGCGGCCCAGAACTTCTTGTCCTTGGGATGCTCAAACGTGGCTGGATCGTAGTGCGTGCCCGGCGCAGTGATCTCCGCCTGCAGTCTGTCCAGGTCGGGAGTTCCGTCGGGGCGAGCGAACCCGTACATCTTGGCGATCTGATGACGGTTGACCCCTTCAGCCAAAAGTTGGGCGATCGGCTCGAGCTTGTGCGGCCTGGGTGGTGTCTTGGCTTCAATGACTCGCAAGTACGCGGACCAGAGCGCCGGTGTGCCGTGCGGATCAGTGTCGTGTGGGGCCACCGAACAACGATCCGCGAACGCGCCCATCTCGTCATCAAACTCGTCGATCGCCAGCGCGAGTGGCCAGGCGTCGCGATCCACGTTCGTCGTGTCGAGCAATTCAAACAGGGCGTTTGCCGCCTGTTCGACTGGCATGGAGATGGATCGGACCTGCCGGCCACGATATGTGACGAGCAGCGTCTCGTCGTTGCTGTGCTCCCAAGCCTTCACCGCGGACTCTAGTTGCTCCACAGCAGCTACGATCTGCGACCGAGTGACTGGTCGTGCAGTTGTTGCGATGCCAGTCGGTTTCTTACCCTTCGCCATGTGCTTCCTCTCCTGCTGGGATTGAATAGGCGAACGCACGATCGGCGCCGCCTGACCAAGTTTCCGCCGCCGTGCTGCCGCCATGTGCCATCGACTTCGGCGCGGCCGCGTAGCTCGTCGCTACTGTCTCACCGGCGTAAGTGACTGCATTCGGCATGGCGTGGTCGATGCAACAAACCGCCCCGGCGCCGCGCAGGGCAACCGGGACGGTCCGGAGAAGCCCTGACGGGCTAATCTATGGTTCGGTCTTGCTGGTTAGTTTTTCTGGTGGCAGTAAATCGAGACCGAAGTCCTTGCCGGCCTCTACAGCCGCTTGGGCCGCGGGTCGCATCAAGTAGGCCGCGACTCCAGCCGGAACAGCTCCGCCGGCCGTCGCCGCCGCCAAGAGTCCTGCCATCGCCAACTTGCTCATTCCTCCAGGGGCCGCAGTTGGTTGCGGAGCCGACGCGGCGGGAATCGCCGGCGGCTTCCCATTGGCGGAGTCTGGCATCACGTAATTGATTGTCGTTGGGGAGTCGATGTTGATTTGCATCTCCTCGTCCGTTGGGTATTGGATGCCGTTGCGACTTGGGCTGACTTCACGTGTGCCGTCGGATCCAGTTGGGGCACTGCCAGGTGACTTGGCCTTGAATCGCTCAAAGTCCCACTCCGCAATCCGATGCCCGAGGTCGCGCCGAGCTCGGTCCGCTGCATTGGTCGTGTCCAGCGTGCGTTGGTTGTCGATCATCAGGCGGGCTCGATTCGCGACTCCAAGTTTCCCGAGCTGGTCGAGTCCCTCGGCGACCCAATCGCGATCAGGGGTTTCCGGGTTGTCCAGCGGTGACCGAGGTGGTGGGGCTGTTGTTGGTTGGCTCATCTTGTTTGGCCCTCAGCAGCCGGAGGATCTGAATCAGCAACACATCCGTTGTGGATAGCGGTGATGTGGCGTTGAAAGCAGCTTGGTACGCCTGCACTAGGTCGGGATCGAGCTGGATTGGCAGTAATTCCGGCGACACGATACCAACCGCGCTCAAATAGCTGATCTTGTTGGCCACGCTCTCTGAATCGCGGTCGGTATCGTTTGCCATCGGAGTAGCTTCCCGTGTGCTTTGTCGGTCGACGGACTAAGCGCCCGTCTTGATCCCGACGGTTCCACCGAGACCAACCGGAACGGGCTGGCCAACGACGGGTTGCAGCATCGTGGAAGCTTTCGCTTCGCGGACGCCAACGACCCGCTGTTCGGTGAGGTACCCGAGCTTGGTTTGCTCGGACACGTTGTCGTTCGAATCTTGAAGTCGTTGCGCGGAGTGGCTCATTCGGCCGTGCATCTCCACGAAGCGTTGATCCAAGATTGCCTCAGTTGTGGTTGCCATTTCTGTGGCTTCTCCTTCTTCCAAGTCAACAAATCCATCGCCCGGTGTTGGCACTAACGCACCTCAGTAATTCCACCGAAGCGAAGCTTGGCTGGTGTCCCGAGCGGGTAAGCCTCTTTGTCGCGGAGCTTCCCGTCTCGGCTGTAGTTCTCGATTACGATCGGCGGCAGCTTGATCGGCTGACCTGGCTGCACAACCATTTCCTCATAGACTTGGCCGTTTCCATCCAGGAATTGCACGCGCGTCGGCGGCAGCTTCGCAAGCACCGCAGCGACGAGCGCGTCTTGGTCCACAACTCCAGGTTCGCCCTTGTCACCCTTCGAGCCAGGTTCACCCGGAGGACCGCGTTCGCCAGTCGGTCCTTTGAACCGCGGGTCCGTGGCGAGCTTCTCGACGATCGTCGACGCTAACTTCTCGAAGTCGATCGCTGTGGGCTGTGCCGGCGCGGGTGGGGTGATAGGCGTCGCGGGTTGTTGCGGGGCTTGGACCGGCGCCACGCTCGGCCGGTCGCTCCGCGGGGCTGCGTTCCAACCCGATGCTTGAGCCGCCAACTGGCGGGGTTTGGCCTGACTCCCTCACGATCCCCCAGGGAGCTGAAGTACCGTTGATGACCCGCACGACCCGTCCGCGCATTCCCCAGGGCGGGATAAGACTTGGCCGGAGGATGATGGCTGACTGACCGCCTTGGCCCAGTATGATCGCCCGGTTGCCTGGTCCGAGCGGAGGGAGTAACCAAGGTCGGTCAATTGCTGTGGGCTGAGCGGAACTAGGTTCTCTTGCGAAGCAACCACAATTTCCCCCGCTTGGGAAAAAGGGCGAGAGGCGGCCACCTCCGGGGCAGCGCAGGAACCAGACGAGCATTGAGCTTGAGCGAGGGAAGTGAAAGCAATCATGCCGGCGATTACGGTCGCCGCCGCCAAAGTGCAAAAACGTGCCGGAAATCTCATTGTGCCTCTCCTTGGGCATGGGGTGAAACGCTGGTCAATTCCTGATCGTTCGTCGCCCCGTGTTCGGATACGAAGCTGCGGGACGGTTCTCGAACCTCGGTGCGACGCCGTAGATCGAATTGGGATGCAGACTCGGATCGAACGTTGCGACCATTCCGGACTCGGTTAGCGCTCGACGGAGCACGACTCGCTTGTCTGGCGGACCAATGCTCGCTGGCTCAACGGGATGGAAGCTGAAGATTCCATCTGACCCGCGGATGTAGCCGTACCACTCCGAGTTTTGGAAGCGGTCGACGTGTCGCAGGGTGTGCTGATGGCAGTTCGCACAGGACTCTCGTTCGCTACCAAGGAACGTCGCCAAGTACTTTGGCGGCACGATCGACTCTTGGTGCTCCGCGGTGGGGGCGAATGCACGCGACTTCGATCCCTCAACAAATGCCTCGCCCACTGACGACCGAAACGGAGTCGTCGACAGCAGCTGCTTGGCCAGGTCGTTGGGGATCGGCGGCAAGCGATAAGTCGTGGCAGTTGCCTGAAACGCGCGCCGAGGATGCTCACGGTCCTCCAGCGATTCAATGGTCATCTCTGCAGAATCGAACTTGGTCAGTACTTCCGCACCGGGCCGCAAGTCGGCAATTCGCTGCTTCAACGACTCCAATGTCGGGAACGGTCGAAAGATCTCCACGTCCCAGTCATCGAGTTCCCGCGTGCGAACTCGCATCTCGTAGGTGTAGAGCATGCCGTCAGAGAACTTCATGACCAGCACTTCACCGATCACCGTGTCAGCTGGGAAGATCCAGCGATAGCCGGTCGGAATCGGCATGTTCACCGAATCGCTTTTTTCCAACTGGTCGCGATAGATCACGACAGGCCACGGCGTCCCATCTCCACGCTTCGGCAGCCAAATGAACCGGAACTCATCGGTGACCGACTCGGCGAAGTCGAGCCCGCCTGGCGTGCGCCAGGGGAACTCTTTGTTGCCGTTCGTGAATCGACGGATGTTGTTCAGCCGGGCTTCGGGAGTGTAGAAGACGGTCCCATCGACACCCTGTCCTCCCGCCAGTGGCTGGAATTGGTAGGCCGGCGGCATTTCCGCGTCCGTGTAGAGAGTCGCCTCGCCAATTTTGCGAGCTAAGACATCGTCGTCGATCGCCGGAATACTGGCCCGTAAGGCCGCTTCCTTCTCTGCGCTCATCAGTTGGGCCTGGGCTCGGCAGGTCTCAACTGAAAATGCGACCGCCATCAACACTGCCAGCGTGAATATCCTGCCCATTGTCGCGATCTTGGAGTGCATGATTCCTATTCGCCTCATTGCATGAAGGGCACAGCCAACTGTTCTTTGACCAAGATCTCGTTGAAGCTGATTTCTGCCTCCTGATGCGGGTAGAGCGTGACCAAGAGACGGCCGTACTTGTCGTCCTTGTCCAGCTTCGTCCGGCACGCAAGATCGTCGCCGGCCTGGTCGATCAACTCGGCAAGCCGCCGTTTGGATCGCTCGCCGGCAGCCAGAGTCTCGCCGTGGATCTCGGGAGTGTTGATTCCAAGCAGTCGGGCGTGGGTGCGCACGAATGTGTGTAGTCCCAAATCGACTTGCAACTCGACGGTGTCGCCGTCGATTACACGGATACAGCGGCAGTTGTAGTGGAACATCAGGCACCAATAAAAAAAGGCCGATCACCCCGCATAACGCTTGCGGAGGGATCGGCCTGTTTGACTTGCGAGTCTTGGCCTACTTGGTTGTCGCTGGCTCTGATTGAGCCTTGGCTACTCTCACGTGCTCCGGAGCTTTCGCTTTCAATCGCACCCAGCGGCCATGGCGGTCGATTTCTGCAACTTCAACGACGCGTGATTCATCACCGATCACGAGCCGCTCTCCGGCTTTGATCGTCGCGACTTTCACCCGACCACCTCGTCGAGTTCATCGATCTTCACGGGGGCCACATCCGTTGCGGCTTCTCCAGGCTCCATCGGTCGGTCGTCTGCGAACGTCGTCGCAGTCGCGATCTTTGCTGCCGCTGCGATGAACTCAGCCGCCCTGCTCAACGAGAACGTTCCGTCTTCGGCCACGCAGTCGACAGCGATCGGCATTTTGTCACCGTACGCAATGGACTCCGGCGAACCAACAACGATCTTTCCTAGCATGCGAACATCTGCCCGTGGGTTCACGACGTTGATTGCTTCGCTGAGAGTGTCGTTGGCTTGGGTGAGCACGAACAGGTCGAACATCTGCCCGAGCACTCCGAGCCGTCGGATCAACGCTTCGTCGCCTGGTGCGACCACCGCGAAGAGTCGCCGGTCGCAGCACGAAGCCCAGTCGTAGTGAATGGCCTCGAGCCGGGGAATGTCGCACTCGGAAAGCCGCACGCCGTAGAAGACGTCCACGTTGCGGGCAGAGGCGGCGCGAAGAAGATTGACCGCGCTGACCACTTCAGCCAGCCGTGATTTTCCGATGTTCAGTCCGATGCAAGCCATTGCGATTTTCCCCGATTCCCTTCCGACACCCGGTCGAATGCATCCTTCTCCACATCACCACCTCTTCATCGTCCAACCCTTTCCTACCATTTTACCGAATAATCAAACGTCATTCAGTTCCGTCACAGTATTGCGATTTTGAATAGTTCGTCAATCCAGCCATAACGAATTGCGTCTGTACTCACTCCAACACACCCAAATCCGACATGATTCTGCACCGCTTCTGTGCAGTGCCAGACGAAATATAGAAATCGCATCGTCAGTTTTTTGTAGGACTCGTTGCACGAGAGTGAATAGATAATGTGCGCGAGCCAATGACTTACGAGATCGTATCGAAATGCAGTGCTCGCCAAGCACCGGCAATTTTTGAACAGGGATCTTGCCACCTAACCCTGACGGTCGCCGTGAGTTGTCAGCATCAATTGCGATTGCTAAAGTGAACTCGATCGATAATTGGCTAAAAGTGTTTTTGGTCCACCAGTTTCGTCAACTCCCAACTATTTCCATCGCGTTACGTAATTGCCCCAGTTGATGGAGTTAAAGCAATCAATGTTGAGGTGTTTCTTTTGGAACCAGTGCAAAAACGATCTTACAGACGTCGTCGTTCAGGCAGCAGCCATATTGCGTCCGGACATTTTTGCTTTCTGCGAAACTGGGGCGAGATTTAAACAAACTCTGGACGCGTTAAACCTAGTAAACGCATACCACTTTACGACGGGTAGAATCAGTGAGCGATTCCATCTCTTCACGCGTTTTCCGCAGCATTATATAAAGATTCTAAGCGAAGCAGACCGCTTTTTAATCTTGGAGATCAGTCTCCCAGCGCGCGACCGCTTTCTGCTAATGGTCCTTCATGGACCATCCAAGGCCGCCGGCTGGACACCGACATCACTTGGATTCGAAATGGTTCATTTTGTCACGTCACTACGCACTGCGCAGAATACGCACAATCTTTCCAAGAGTGTCGTTGTAGGTGATTTCAACATGAACCCCTTCGAGCCGGGGATGGTCGGTGCCTCTGCATTCAATGCTGTGATGGATGCCAGGCAAGCAAGGAAAGGCTCTCGAACGATCCAAAATCGTTCGTACGGATACTTTTACAATCCAATGTGGAGCCTTTTAGGTGATGCAACGCCGGGTCCACCGGCAACTTTGTTTTATGACGCATACACGCAGGACGAGCTGCAATGGCATATGCTCGATCAAGTAATCGTCAGTCCTGAAATGATTGATTTCCTCGATGTTACCTCGCTTCGCGTGGTCGATACTATCGGCGATCACCGTCTCGTCACAGCAAATGGCAGACCACGAAAATCAAAGTTTTCGGACCATCTTCCAATCTATTTTGAATTAAAGATCTAAACATGACCAACCTTTGGCCGAAACTCAACGACCTTGGTGACTCGCTGCCATTTTCGATCGTAATGCGGCAAGCAGAGGCACTTCCAAGTATTACATCTAATATAATTAGGGCGGATATTATTCCGCTGAAGTCTGAAGGCGGAATGTTCCGTTACGAGTTTGAACTCTTCGTGCCGGCCTTGGATTACCGTTTTACATTGTTTCAGTTCATCCATGAGGTTCAAGGCTATCCGGTAACTTTCGTACCGTACGAAAAGTTAGCAGAAGAATTGGGTTGTCGATACACGGCTTACGGAAGAGGCGTTGCGGCAAGTAATGAGGAGGAGTTTAATCAACTTCTAGGCCTAATATTGGGTTCTAGGACGACCAAGGGAATCTTGGAAGTCTTAATAGCGCAGTCGCGGAAGCTTACGAAGTAATGCCGCAGTATGATGTGATATGCAGACTAAATTCGATGCCCTAATTCGTGTGCGCCATTTATCGAGAAAGGTCCTATAACGCATGACGAAATACTTAATGCAGCCCATCACGAATTTGGTCATGCTATCGGTGATATAAGTATGGACGTTACATCTGAACGCGTCGAAATAACATACGACACAATAGTTTCGGCAAGCCATCAAATCCAGATGTCATGTCGCTGCAGTTCAGATATAGCCACAGTCAATCGATCGCTTTTGATGCGATTTGTTCATTGCGTTTCATTGAATTCCGCCAGTGTCCCGTCAAAGCATTCTTTTCTGCCATCGCTTCTGCGGCGGCAGCGTCGTCGCCCGTTTCGTCCGCTTTTCGACCTGTTTCGGCCAGCAATCCGGCCTCTTCGCCAAGTCCAGAATCCACAGCGCGTCAGCCTCGTTCTCATCCTGGGGGACAATTTCGAGGAACCGCTTGCACGCTGCGACCATCGCGTGCTTCTTCGCGTTCCCATGCCCCGTCGCGTGCAATTTGATCGTGCTCGGCTGGAACAGTTTCACGTCGATGCCGAACTCCGCCGCGACCAGGTGGATGATTCCCCGCAGCTCGTTGTGCTGGGCCTGCACGGAGGGGTTGACGCTCCCGAATGACGCGTCTTCCGCGGCGATCAGCTCCGTGGTGTGCTGTTCGAGCGTTTCCTCGAGCCAGTTCGAGAATCGAATCAGTCTCTGCCCGGGGTGGGTGTCGACCGCCCGAGACAGATCGACGAATCCTCGATAACCATCACTGTGGGCGAACCCAGTGCGATTCGCGGGATCGAGCGCCAGCACGTTCATACGTTCACCCCCGAGTTCCAGTCATCGAACTCGCGTTGCCGGCCGAAGCGATTCCCGCACTCCCACCAGTCACGAAATCGTTCCGCCGCTTCCGCCACCGACTCGTTGTGATCGATGACGAACATCCGTTCCCGATCAAACCTCGGTAGCCCTGGCATCGGGCGCGATCGATCACAGGAACAAGCGACTATGCAAACCGGCAAATGCAGAGTCTTTCCCAGCCAGAACGACGCGAGTGGCCTGGCCCCACGAGCCGATCGCCAGACATTGGCCACTTCCACGAACCCCGTGTCGCGGCAATGCGGACAGTCGAAAACCGGTTGCCCATCGATGAATCGCATCGCTATGGCCTCTTGAGCTCAAGTTTCGGAGCGTTCGACGTGACTCGCGGTGCGCAAGCCGATTGCTGCAACGCCGGAACGTCGGGAAGTCCGGTCAACACGCGAACAACTCGCGGTTCGTACTCGCGGCCGTCTGCGAATGCGCCCCCGGCTAGTCCTGGCAGCGACTTACAGACCTCGCCGTTC
>JBJXEX010000452.1:0-10712 GCA_046156195.1 Planctomycetaceae bacterium
CCGCCGCCCTGAGCGACGACAACCGCCTCGTCACTCATCTACAAACCCGACGCGGCTCCCCCTTCACTAGAAAACCCAAACCCCGCAAACTCTCGAAGGAAAAAATCAAAGGCTGACATGCACCCCAAGACGCGGGGTGCGTTTCTTTGCCGTCCACGAGACAGTGTCCGATGATTTTGCCAACAACTCTTGCCATCATCCGCGTCCGAAACCCCAACTCGGATGAGGAGAATCGACGATGAGCCAACCCGACGTGAACTCCGAACATAGTCCCGAGAGAACGAAGCTCAGGCCGATCTGGCAGCGGGGAGATTTGTTTCACAACTTTCAGCGTTATCCGCGCCGCCGCGATGCGAAGAAAGTCGATCGGCTGGCGAGCATCTTGGCCAACGGACTCGTCGCACCGGGACTTTGCAGCGACGGCTCGGTCTGTTCCGATTTGCACATCACGGTCACGGGCCTCTCGCAGCCGTATGACCGCTTGGTTTTCCTACATCTCTTCGGCGATCAATCGAGCATCTACACGATCAGCGATCCCGGCCGAGTGACTCTGTTTGTCGATCCCGAACTGGAATTTCTCACGCACGAGGACATGGGCACGCACTGGCCGTTGCTCTGTCAGGACGAGGTCTACGTCCGCGACCGAATTCCCGTCGAGAAGATCATCGCGGTCGTCGCGCATCGAGCGGATGCCGACTCAATCCTGGCCGAATTTCGCGCGGAGTTTCAGAGACTTGGCATCCCGTTGTATCGAGATGACTGCACCATCGCGTGGGCACCGTGTGCCAAGTGAGTCGTGTGCCGGTCAGCGGTTCTGGGCGATATCGGTGCGGCGTTCTCCTTCTTTGATTCCGAACCTTGTTCTCGGCTTGATTGAGAGAAGGGAGACGACGAATGCCGCGACGGTTGCGCAGATTCGTCGTCTCCCTTCATTCGTCGGGCCGTTTGATGGCCGGCAGAGCTATTTATTCAGTTCGCAGTCAGCACAGGTTTTGGCTTCGTCGGGGAGCCACTCGATTTGCAGTTTTCTTTTCTCGGCGACATTCACCAGCCAGTGAAGCATTCCGCAGTACGGTTCGTATCCGGTTCGCTCGAAGTGACGCTGGCCTTCGTAAATCAAGGGGCAGACGAAACTGCCTTTCGTCCGCAGAGATACTTGGACGTGGACCACCGCACCTTCGGGAAGAGCCGCGAGCTTTTGCATGGCCTTGGCGAAGCCGGCAACCCCCTCTCCCATTTCGACGGCGTCGATCGTGTAGCCAGCGGTCGTTTCCAACTTCCGCTGGAACCGATCATGGGCGTCGTATCGAACCCAACTCAACCGCGCGGCGGGAAGTCGAGGTCGCTCGGTGTGATGAACGATGTGGCCGAACCCTGCGATGGTCTCGGCGTAGCGATCGCCGGAATGCCAATCCATGACGGTTCCGTCCTTCGTTCCCGGCTGGATTCCCTCGGTATCCAGTTTGGCCTTTCTCGCGGCGAGCTTGGCATCGAATTCCGGTTTCCGCGTATGGAACGGCACAAGATCTTTGAGCTTCAAGTTGCGAGCCTCGATTTCATCACGGCTGAGCGTGTCCCAGACCCATCTCCCACTCAATTCGTAATGCGGCAACGTGACTCTGGCCCCCACGGAAAGCCGGTTGAGCCGATCGAGGATCTGATCGAGTCCCTCGTCGCCTCGTCCGAGATACTCGTTGTTGGCGAGGTACAAGACTTCGTCGTGCGGCGTGTTTGGCCCGTGGTAGTTGCGCCATTGGATGTCGAGGTTGTCGGCGGGCTGTCGCTCTGCAAACGCTTTGAAGAGCGCCGCCGGAACCACGATGGCGGACTGTAGTTTTCCGAGCCGCATGGGCCGTGCGAGGAGTTCGTCCCACGCTTGGGTGATCGCTGTGGCCAATGCGGTCGTCGTGGCGGCCTCATCGTTTCTCACAGCATTGTCGCGCAGCGTGAGTCGCACGAGGACTCGCGAATTTTCCGGCAGCCGACCGAAGAACAAATGCAGGCCGTAACCCACCAAGCCGTTCTTGTTGGATGAAAAGCGGTGGTTCCGACCTGCGGCATGTTCGATGTCTTTGAGACGATTCCGTTCGATCTCCCAATCGGCCTCTTCACCGACTTCCCAATCGAGCACAGCGTCGAAGGGCTTGTCGTCTGGAGCATGATCGGCAAAGAGCTGTTTCGGAAACTCATGACGCGGAGTCCGCAATGTTGGTTGGGACCAGGGAGTCGGATAGCCGCTGGAAAGCGTTAGATTTCGCTTCCTCACGATGACTTCGAGCTGTTTCCAAAGGTCCGGATGAAGATGTTTCGGGAGGCAACCTGGCTCGCTGCCGCTGCAAGAACCGCAACGGTCATAGTTCGGCCCCCACACGACCGACGTCCCCGCCGGAAGGACACTGATCTGTTTGAGGATTTCCGCGAACGCCTCACGCCCGGTGCCGATGGCCCGATCGTTGTAGTAGAAGTCCGCCGTGGTTGGCCGCTTCCCCGGAGAAAACGGCGTCGTGAACGTGACATCGCGCCGCTCTTGCCCCACGGAAATGTTTGCCAATGCCACGATCGCCAAGCCCACGATCCCTGCCCACCCGATGATGATGCGACACATGACGCTGGCCTCCCTTCTTAATTTGGCAGTAGGGCTGGGTATTTCGTTCGCAGCCATTCTTTCAACTGCTGAAGCAACGTCTTCGCAAGCGAGGCGATCTCTTTGGCTTCAGCGGTGGAGACCACTCCGGCCCGTTCGTAATCACAGGTGTTGCGTTTCTTGCGAAAGGCATCGAGCAGTTCCACATCCCTTTGTCGCACAGTCATGCAGATCACGGGCGGCGACGCCGAGCAGATCCGCGATCTCTTGCGGGCTTGTCTTGTGGGGGACGAGCCAGCCGTTTTTCTCCCAGGCGATCAAACTCATCCTCACCTCCGACTAAGTAGATCTTCGGTGTCTCCATGACCGACGTCACAAAATGATGTCGGCCCAGCAGCTTTGTCCGAAACTCGCGCACCGGGTAGACGGTTGCATTCACTTCACGGCCAATGATGTCTTGGGCGGCTCGAATTGAATTCGTGACCGCTCCGAAACTCGCCTCGCCGACCACGACCACGTCCACGTCACTGTGAGTGTTCGCAGTGCCGCGGGCCATCGAGCCGTGCATGAAGGCCACTGTGATCTGCTCCGCCAATCCCGCCAGTGCCTCGCGCAAGACGTCCGCAACCCCCGCCGTCTTGATCGCCAGAGATTTCAATTCGCCAAAGACAGGGGATGCCGGGTTCGCTTGAAAGTGGACTTGATTGCCTTGTTCCGATCGCAGCAGCAGTCCGACTTCCACCCAACGAGCCAGTTCTCTTTGGGTCGCCCCCTGGCCGATCCCCGCCGTCCGCACGATCTGCCGCAGATAGAATGACTGCTCTGGCCGGACAAAAAACAGCGACAACAACCCCCGCTGCGTCTTGTTGAAGAGAGTCGAGCTGATCGACGGGCTGGAATTGGACGTATCCATTATGGGTGCGATCGTACCTCGTTTGGGTACTGTGCTTCAATCGCCGAAATCGAACTCACAATCGCGCGATCGAACGGCCTTCACTCGGTCACTTCTTCCTTTTCTTTTTCGGCGCAAGCTCACCGCTCGTCCCCTGAGCGGCGAGGTTGTCGAGCGCGGCTTGCAGTTGGGTTCTTGCGGCTTTGGCTTCGGAGGAATTGGAATCGGCAGGGACGGAGATCTCGCGGAACGGTGCTTCTTTCATATCGAAGAGTTCGCCGTTGCCGGTCAGCTTCCAGCGGTCGCTGCGGACATAGCGCTTGTCGCCGAGATGCACATAGGCCCAATCGCGCGGTTGCCCTTTCTTGCCGAGCAATTGCGGTGCAAAGCTGCGGCCGTCGATCGGGCGAGTGGCAGAAACCTTCGCTCCGGCGATCTCGGCAAACGTCGGCAGGAAGTCGCTGAAGTCTACGAGGTCTTTGAGCACAACGCCGGACGGAGTCACTCCGCGCCAGTTGGCGATCAGGGGGACTCGGCTGCCCCCTTCGAGCATCGTGTGCTTGTGCCCTTCGATCTTCTTTCCGTTGATCGTGCCGACCGGCACGCTGCCGTTGTCGCCGGTGAAGACGATCAGCGTGTTGTCGCGCAGCTTCAGGGCGTCGAGTTCCGCAACGAGCTTGCCAATCTGCTTGTCGAGATACTCGATGTTCGCGGCATACACGGAATCTCGGCCGACGTTGTCCGCGTTCTTCTTCCCCTTGAGCTTCCCTTCATTCTTGGCCTTGCTGTCTGGAGTGGGGAGGATCGGGCCATGAATCAGCGGAGTCGGGTAATAGACGAAGAACGGCTCCGACTTGTGCCTCCGAACAAAGTCGATGACGAACTCATTGAGCAAGTCCGGCCCGTATTTTCCGTCGGCGTCTGTCAGCATCTTGCCGTTGAGGTTGTAGTCGGGATTCCAATAGCGATCGGCTTTGTTCTTGGCCTCGCCGTCAGCGGCCTTCTGTTTCTTCTTGGGCTTGGTGTCCCCCTCATCGTCGGGCTGACCGGCTCCCCAAATCAGGAACTCATCGAAGCCCCACTTCGCGCCGTCCGCTTTGCTGGTGAAGTAACTCAACTGCCGCCATTTGCCCGCGACGGCGGTCGCATAGCCAGCTTGCTTAAGCAGCAATGCCACGCACCCATCTTTGTCTGGCGTGGCGGCGGTTCCGTGTCCGTTGTCGATGACGCCGGTGCGAAACGCATAACGGCCGGTCATCAGTAACGCTCGCGAGGGAGCACACAGCGGCGCGGCGAAACAGTTCTCGAACCGAGTGCCATTGGCGGCCAGCGCGTCGAGATGCGGCGTCTTGTACTCCCCGCCGTAACAGCCGATCGCCGGAATTCCCAAATCATCCGCGAGGATGAAGACGATGTTCGGTGGACGGGGTGAGTCAGCCACAGCCGCTGAAGTCACAAAGAGCAGCAGGAAGCCCCATCCGAACAGCGACAATCTTTTTGCAAACATGGTCATGGTCTCCGGGAAAAATCGGACGCGACAAATCAGTGGCCAAACTACCGCCTCGCGTGCTGACTCACAACGACGGCTCGATGACTGTGGCCGTTTCATCGAGTCGCGAATATCGTGCTCGACCTTCCGTTCGATTCGACTCTTCACGAGGAACTTGCGATGCGGCGATTGATCAGCGTCTGGGGTTTGTTGTTGGTGATCTCCCTGCCGGCTCGCGCTGCCGAGTCGGCCAATGAACAGCCGACGCCAGGCAAACAGGTCGGGCAGCAGCTTGTCAGCCAAGCCGATCCGGAGCAGAAACTCGGATACCTCTTGTTCTTGCCGAAGGACTACGGCATCGACGGCCGCAAGTGGCCGGTGATGTTGTTCCTGCACGGTTCGGGCGAGCGAGGCGAGGATCTGAAGCTGGTCAAAGTACATGGGCCGCCGAAGTTGGTGGATGATCGTCTGGACTTTCCGTTCATCGTCGTGTCGCCGCAGTGCCCGAAGGACCGCTCGTGGAATGGCGAGGTGCAGTTGCACGTCCTGGCCGAGCTGCTCGATTCCGTGCTGACTCGTTTTGCCGTCGATCGCGAGCGAGTCGTTGTTACCGGCCTGAGCATGGGAGGCTTCGGTTCTTGGTCGCTGACCGCCAAGCATCCCGCGCGATTCTCCGCCGCAGTGCCGATCTGCGGTGGAGGCGATCCAGAGTTGGCGGACAAACTCAAGAGCGTTCCGTTCTGGGTCTTTCATGGAGCGAAAGATTTCGGTGTCCCTCTGAAACTTTCCGAAACGATGGTCGCGGCGATCGAGAAAGAGGGAGGCTCGGCGAAGCTGACGGTCTATCCCGAAGCGGGCCACGACAGTTGGACCGAGACCTACAAGAACGAGGCGGTCTACGATTGGATGCTCACACAACGGAGAACGTCACCCGCTCCGCTACCGACCGCTGATCCGTGCCTCGCCTTCGCGCGAGTCGGGTTGCTCGACCTGAAGCTCGGCAACCCGGACGACAAGAACACGTTCGCGGCGAGCATCTTCTTAAGCACTTCGCCGGCTTGCGCTCCGTGCCTTCGCGAACGGCTCGCCCCGCACCGCGAGAAGCTGTTGGCCGAAGCCACCGCTTGGGTGAATGCTCAACCCGCCGAACAACTCATCGGCAACGCCGGCCGCGAACGTACTCGCGCGGCTGTCAAAGAAATCTGCGACAAGGCGCTGTTCAACGGACAACCCGGCTTCGCGACTGCAGTCGTCTTTGATCAATACTTCGTCCGGCACAAGGGGGTGTTGAAGTTGGAGACGAAGTAACGCGCTCGTAGTGACTCGATTTATCGAGTCCTTACCGCTCGTAGTGACTCGATTTATCGAGTCCCCCACACCATCGACTTTCCTTCCTTCTAACCCGACCACATGAATGTGGTCACTACGAGCGTGCTATGTACGACTATCGTCAACTCACTCCCGAACAGCGCGTCGAGGTCGTCGCGCATCGCATCAGCCGCAGCTTTCCGTGGCATAAACCGCCACACCCGGATTTTGGCAACGGTTGGTACTTCATCACTGGCACATGCTACGAGCACAAACACCATTTCCGTGAACCCAGCGAACTCACCGAAATTCAGCACCGTCTCTTTGAGGCCATTGCCGAAAGTCACTGCGAATGCGGCGGCTGGGTTGTGCTGCCCAACCATTATCACCTTTTGGTCAAACTGACGGACATCAACCTCGCGGGCTTCGGCCGAGCCATCGGTAAGGTTCACGGTCGTTCCGGGCTTTATGCCAATCGCCGAGACAACACGCCGAAACGGCAGGTGTGGTTCAAGTATTCCGACCGCAAGATTCGCTCGGAGCGTCACTATTGGGCGTGCCTGCATTACCTCATCATGAATCCGGTCAAGCATGGTCATGCAGACGATCCGCTCGATTGGCCTTGGTCTGCTGTCCATGAACTCGTCGCCGAGCACGGTCCCGATTGGTTGGACTCGTTACGACGTGACTACCCGCTGACGACATTCGGCGACGGA
Organism: Planctomycetaceae bacterium; assembly: GCA_046156195.1. Classification (GTDB taxonomy): domain Bacteria; phylum Planctomycetota; class Planctomycetia; order Planctomycetales; family Planctomycetaceae; genus SXKJ01. Next base: position 6,990 of record JBJXEX010000452.1, read on the forward strand.
TGGGATGATTGACGATGCTCGTAAGAGCGCTCGTAAGAGCGCTCGTAGTGACTCGATTTATCGAGTCCGTCGCGCCATCGGCATCCAGCCTCGGACTTGACCGCATAAATGCGGTCACTACGAGCGCGATCACTTCCTCTGCCCGATGCACCACAGGCTTTGATGGGTGCGAATGAAAAGCTGCCCGTCACTCGGGACGATCGACGAGTTGGATTGCTCGCCCAGCGAATTGGTCGAGACGAGTTCAAACTTGGGATCGGCCTTGAAGACATTGCAGTCTCCCTTTTGAGTGATCGTGTAGCACAGACCGTCGGCCAGCATCACCGAGGACCAATTCGTGCCGCCGTCCATGCGTTGTTCCCAAACGGTTTCGCCGGTCTTTAGGTCAAAGCATTCGGCGATGCCGGGATCGTTGTGAATGTAGATGTGACCGTTGTGAATCACTCCCGAACCGATCCGCTGCTTGGTCTTCGGATGCCGCCAGAGTCGTTGCTCTTTCGTCACGTCGCCGCTCCCTCCGGCCCTGAGCGCGATCGACATGCCGTTGAAGCCCCCCATGCCGACAACGACGCCCTCGGAATAAATCGGCGAGGTGTAGGCCAGCGCGTTCGTGCCGGTGCAGGTCCAGAACTCCTTGCCGGTGGTCGGGTCCATGCCACACACGCGGAACGGAAAACTGATGAGCAGTTCGTTGCGGCTGTTGATGTCACGGAAGATCGGCGAACTCCACGAGCCGTAGTAATCGGGATTGCCCGACTTCGCCTCGGAGGTGCCGTCTTTGTTGTACGGCTCATCGTGAGTCCAAATCGTCTCACCCGTCTGCTTGTTGACGGCGATCAAGAACGACCGCTCGCCGGGGCCGAAGTGCAGATAGCACAAATCGCCGTGGAGCACGGGAGATGCTCCGTAGCCCCAGATGTGTTTCTGGATGCCAAGGTCGCGCTTCCAAAGTTCGTTGCCGTCGAAGTCGTAGCAAAACATCCCGGCCGAGCCGTACCAGGCGATGACTCGCTCGCCGTCGGTAACCGGCGATGACGCACAGAACGGATTCGTGCCGTGAGTCGGCTCCTTCTCAGTCCACTCGGTCCCCTTCTGCCAGAGCAGTTGGCCGTCGCGGCGATCGAAGCACATCAGCGTGCGACGGTTTTCTTTCTCAATCGCCTGAGTGACGAACACACGATCGCCCCACACGGCAGGGGTCGAGTTGCCACGTTCCGGCAGCGTCACCTTCCACGCGACGTTTTCCGTTTTGCTCCAGGCGGTCGGCAGTCCCTTCTCGGTGCAGGTGCCATCGCCGCGCGGTCCGCGCCACGCCGGCCAGTTCTCGGCATTCGCCGAACCACTCCAGGCAACAACGACGACCAACAACCAACGGGTACTGAGCTTGTTCATAACGAGGTCTCCGTGGATCAAATTTCTCGACTGAATGGGGCAGCGAAAGCGCTGTAGACGATATCGCCGCAAATGGGAATTTGGCGAGCCGCCACATCGACGGACGGAGGAAGCCCGACGGATGAAGGGAGACGACTCGCCGCCAACGATTCAACGTCGCCAACGATTCGTCGTCTCCCTTCATTCGTCGGGCAGTTGTGGGTTGTCCCGATTCGCGAAGCCGTCATAGTCAGGCAGCGAACGAAACTTTTAACAGGAGTCTGCGATGCTGCGTTTCTGGTGTGTCTGGGGATTGTTGCTGAGTATTGCACTGCCGGTCGTCGCTCAAGAGCCGTTGCAACGAATCGCGTTTGGATCGTGCGCGAAGCAAGACAAGCCGCAGCCGATTTGGGACGCGGTCATCGAGACGAAGCCGCAGCTCTTCCTCTTCACTGGCGACAACATCTACGGCGATACCGAAGACATGTCGGTGCTCAAGCAGAAGTGGGATTTGCTCGGAGCACAGCCGGGGTATCAGAAGTTGAAGCAAACTTGCCCGGTGCTCGCGACGTGGGACGATCATGACTACGGAGCGAACGACGCCGGGGCCGAATACCCCAAGAAGCGCGAATCGCAGCAGTTGTTCCAAGACTTCTTCGACGTTCCGCAGGACAGCCCGCGCCGTCAACAAGAGGGTGTCTATCACTCCGCAGTTTTCGGCCCGCCCGGTCGCCGAGTGCAAATCATCCTGTTGGACGCTCGGTACTTTCGCAGTCGTTTGAAGCCCGGCTTTCTATCAGGCGAGCCGGGTGACGGCTTTCGAGGCAAGTACGCACCCAACACCGATCCTTCGGCAACGGTGCTGGGTGACGCGCAATGGAAATGGCTGGAGCAGCAATTGAAGACGCCCGCCGAGGTGCGTGTCGTCTGCTCCAGCTACCAACTGCTACCGGATGAACACGGCTCGGAAGCCTGGGGCAATTTCCCATTGGAACGGAAGCGTCTGCTGAATCTCATCCGCGAGACGAAAGCCAAAGGGGTCGTCGTCATCAGCGGCGACCGGCATCTCGCCGAGATCATGCGACTCGCCCCCAACGCGGCGGGCATCGGCTATCCGATTTACGAAGTCACATCGAGCAGCCTCAACGCTCCCAGCGGAAACCTGACGAAGGCCGGAATCCGCTTCGCCAACGAGATCAATTCGTACCGCGTCGGCCTGACCTACTTCGACACGAACTTCGGCCTGATCGACATCGACTGGTCACAACCGTCACCGCTCATCCGCCTGCAAGTCCGCGACGAGAAGGGCGGAGTCGTGTTGCAACAGCGAGCGAAGCTCGACGAGTTGCAGTAATTAAGGAGACCCGGAGGTGGCCACTTCCCCTCAGCCGCACTCGCCAGAGCGAGCGAGGAACTCCGGCAAGTGGCACGTTCTCTGCGAGTAATCTGATTTCGTCACAACGGCAGGGAGTCGAGACGGCGAACCTCGCGAGCAGCATGTGCTGAAGATTTGCCTGGAGGCGTTTCAGCGCAGCCGACCGTTTTTGATCGTGCGGCTCGGCGACCGTTATGTTTGGGTATCGCCTGAAAAGCGAATGTCTGCGGCCACTCAGGAAGCTGGCAATGCCGCCGACGCCCGCGACAAAAGCGGGACCGCGCTGGTGAAGGAGTTCGGCTTCCCCTCATCAAATTCAGTGACTATAAACCCGCCCCATCTCGCGACCCCGCGATGATCCGCCGCCGTAGCTCAGTTGGCAGAGCGACGCTTTCGTAAAGCGTAGGTCCTCGGTTCGAATCCGAGCGGTGGCTTTGAATCAGCAGGTTTCAACGTGATTTCAACGGCCCCGCCTTTCTCTCGGAAGGCGGGGTTTTTCGTTGGAGAAAACGTCAGGAGCCGAGTGATTGATCGGCGATGCGGTTTCTGTTCTGCTGTCGGGAGGTTTCACCCTTGTCACCCGACGCAGCCGAGACATCCCATGACCACCGAACGTCATTTGCTCTTCGCCGTGCTCGCCTTTGAGAGCGACCTGATCGACCTCGCGCAGCTCACCGCCGCTTGCCGAGCGTGGGTCGCCGACAAATCGAAACCGATTGCCGACTTGCTCGTCGAGCGAGGTTGGATCACCGCCGAGGATCGCGGCTTCGTCGAGAAGCAACTCGAACGCAAGCTGGCCAAGCATCAGCACGATCCGCGAGTCACGTTGAACTCGGTCGTGCGCGGCGATGTCTGCGACGCGATCAAGCAAGTCGAGGATGCCGACATCCAGCAGTCGCTCAGTTCGTGGCCGTCGAGCGGGCCGGTGCTGATCGAAACGATTGGCGAAACGCTCGGCGAACCGGAGCAGCCCAAGT
>JBJXEX010000136.1:0-3278 GCA_046156195.1 Planctomycetaceae bacterium
GCAGTTGTCCTCGCCTCGTACTTTGTCTCGCAGAATGACAATTGGTATCTTGCCCTCCCGTGAGACTCCCGTTTTCATACAGGGGACTTCCACCCCACAAGTTCACGCCCATGTTGGGCGTACCGGACGTCGAGACGTTTCAGGTCTTGAATTCGCTCTACGCAAAAGACGCACGCAACGCATATACGATCAAGGGGCCAATTCGTGAAGCGGACGTTTCTACGTTTAGGGCGATCGGAACCACGGAACACGCTTTCAACACAACCAATGGGTATGCAAAGGACGCCAAATTCGCTTACCACACGATTGTCGGAGGCAAAGCCTGCGTGATCAAAGACGCTAACGCAACCAGTTTTTCAGCGCGCGGCAAAGGCTACGGCTCCGACAACGCGGCCGTTTACTTTGAGCGGAAAAAGATGTCGGGTGCGCTCCACGAAAAGTGGCGGCACATTCGCGGTCCGCACAGCAATTCCGAAAAGAACGCTTATGTACTGGCGCAGCGAATTCGCGGTGCGAATGGCAATTGTTTGGAATCTTTGCCCATTCTCGAAACTGGCGTGTATTGGTGCCGTGACGACAGCGGTTATTACCGCTGGGACAAACCCTGCGATCCCGAAGAGTATTTCAAGGAGTTTCGCCATTGCTTCATCTTCCTGGGTAAAGTGTCAAAGGTTTCATTGACGTGGAACCACACTGAGCCACTTGATCCAACGAACGCGGACTCGTGGAATATCGCGCAACACGCTTGGTTTTTTGTAGATTGCAAGGAGTGGATTCAGAAGCCTGAGTTGGACGTCGCCGATGCCCCACGAATTGGAGAGTCATTCAAATTCGGGGAGGGGCTTCACTTGGGCCTGCTGCCGTCGCTCAACTGGATGGAAGAAGATCGCATTTGGGTGTTCAAGCCGGTTCAGGACCATCAGCGCGTCGAGAAAAGGTTGTTGCTGTCGAGCACCATGGTATGGTGGGAGTATTCGTCGCTCGATCAGCTTGGTTGCATTGAGAAAACGATTGCAGCGGCGGGCTCTGCATAGCAACCGATTGCGCAGCACTGGGGACCATCCGCGGGAGGCACAGCTTGCTCCAAGCTGTGTGCGCAGCATTAGAAACCTGCGAGTGACCCTCAATGGCCCTAACGGCCTCGACCTTGGAAGCAGCGTCCACTCCAAGTTTCTTGTGCCTGCGGCACCCAGTCCGCCGCGGCGGACTGGGCCACCCTCTTTTTTCCTTGCACCCTATTTGCTCTTTTCACATGCAGCTCTTGGCTATTCATCAATGTGAGACAGCGTCACACCCACAGACTTGCGGGCGGCGTACCAGCGAGCACTGCTGAATTGCCATGCCTCGGCGGTTGGGGCCAGCTCTCTCTTCACCGGGTTTTGGTGCATGTAGTTCAGCTTCTCCCAGGCTTTGGAATGCGAACGCACATTGAAGTCGTATTGCTTGGGAGTCCAAACTCGATGAGTCCCATCCTCGCGAGTCAGAAATTCCAGAACCGGGTTCTTGGCCTTCGTAAAGTACTCGATGAGTGCCAGGCTGCTGCGACGCTTCCATTCCTGTTTGAAGGGGATCAGTTTCCCGCGTTCTCGGAAACGGATCAAAACGTGAATGTGCTCCGGCATGATGACGAAGCCCAAGCAGAGTCCGCCGTACTCGGCACGCAGTTCTTCGAGATAGTGAATGACGATCCGCTTGCAACGGTCCTGATTCAATAACTTCCGGCGTCGATCGCAGGAGAACGTGATGAAGTGCGCGTTATCCGGATCATCAATGACTCGCCGCCGAGGCTTTCGCTCTTTGATTCGAGAGGGATTCGCGTTCGTCTCCATTGAGATTTTCCCCAATGAGCAAGACAAAGGGTGGCACAGCTTGCATCAAGCTGTGTGCGCAGCATTAGAAACTTGAGCTTGGCGTCGAATCAACCACCAGCGTCAACTCTGGAATCAACGTCAACTCCGGGTTTCTTGTGCCTGCGGCACCCAGCTTCTGCGAAGCTGGGCCACCCGATGGGATGGAGTCGATCACGCTGCCGGTCGTTGCTTGCGCGGCCGGTCCCACTTCTCTTTCATCCGCGAAAATTGGTGGAGCCAGCGGTCGTAGTCGGTGGGTTTGGCGGCGAAGAAGTCGGCGACTTCGGGGTGCGGCAGGATCAGGAATTTTTCTTCGGCCAGTCCCTGCACCACACACTCGGCGACGTCTTCGACGGTCAGGGCGTGCGACTGCAAGAACTGATGGATCGGGTCGTTCGCGTCGAGCATGTCGGTCTGCACGCCGGAGGGGCACAGGCAGGAGACTCGAATGCCGGCGCGGCGATGGTTGATCGACAGCCACTCGGCGAACGCGATCGTCGCGTGCTTGGTCACGGAATACGCCGCCGAGCCAACCTCAGTCAGCAAGCCACCTGCCGAGGACGTTTGCAGAAAGTAGCCGTGACCGCGAGCCAGCATCCCCGGCAAGGCGGCTCGCGCGGCGTAGACGTTCGACATGACGTGCAGATTCCAAAGATGCTGCCAGTCGGCGTCGGGCGTTTCGGCTCCCCCTTTGACGGTGGCTCCGGCGTTGGAACAAAACAGATCGACGCCGCCCCAACGCTCTTCGGCAATTTGCACCAGATGTTGCACATGAGCTTCGTCGCAGACATCACCAGCGATCGCGATGCCGGAGACTTCATTGGCGACCTCTTCGGCCGCGTCGGGATTCAGGCTGGCGACGATCAGACCGCGCGGGCGTTCTTGAGCGAAGCGCTGGCAGAGTGCTCGGCCGATGCCGTGGCCTCCGCCGGTGACGATGATGACTTTGTCGGTGAGCTGCACGGGTTTGTTTCTCGGTGTGAGTGGGCTGTTGGATCGCGCGGCAGTCTCAGGGATTTTTGGGAATCCTCAAAGGTCAAAAGACACTTCTCGCTGAAGCCACGCGGCTGACACTCACGCGGCCACTATTGAGACGTTTGGCACGATCGTTTAACCGCAAGCCGGAGGCGTGCGCGACGTCCGGCACGCACGCCTCCGGCTTGCGGTTAACCAGCGCGGCCTCGCTGCGCTCGGCCGCAACCAAACTTGGGGAAGTTGATTTGAAAAGCGTTGCTCGCTGCGTCAGGCTGGTTGTGTTGAAAAACCTGCCGTTTATACACAACTTGATCAGTCTTTCGGACCGAAGGCGAGCCAGGCGGTGGCGAAGTCGGTCATTCTGCGAAGTCCGATCCAGAGGGGTTGTGGGCCGGGTGGTAATTCTGTGGCTCGGTTGTTGTAGCCGCCCAGTTGTGTCGGCAGGCGGGTGAA
>JBJXEX010000141.1:0-12819 GCA_046156195.1 Planctomycetaceae bacterium
CGCGTCAAATACCGGTGGTGTCGCTGCGCTCAACCACCGGCTAATTGCTGCAATCCCTCCGGGATACTTCCATGTTCCGCCGTTTCCTCGAATGAAAATCCTTAACGGCGTTGCCCGAAGGGGGCGAAGAAACTGTGCAACTTCAAAGGGTGTTTCGTGGGATATCCCTTCCACACTCAGGTGAGCGTGGCTACTCAATTCATTTCCTGTCTTCCTTGTGAGAGTCATCCGTCGTGTGGTCCTCCCGTTTGTTCTGGCGTTTGTTTTTGACGTATGCCTCGCTGACCGTCGTCGCGGCGGTTGTGTTTGTCGTCATCTTCTTGAAGTGGCAGCATGAGGCGGTCGAAGCTGAAGTGCGGCAGCGGATGCAGGACGAGGCAGCGGTGCTGTTGCACGTCGCCGATCCGTCGTGGGCTGCATCGGGAGTTCCACTGGAAGAGCTTCGTGCAACGTGGCAGCCCAAGCTGGAAGCACTCGGACGTGAGGTCGGCACTCGACTGACGTTGGTCTTGGCGGATGGGACGGTGCTGGCCGATTCCGCGACGGATGCGCGGCGACTGGAGAATCATCGGGATCGTCCAGAAATTGCCGAGGCGGCGGAGGTCGGGGTGGGCTTCTCGAAACGCGGCAGCCGATCGATCGGCGAGCAGTTTGAATACTGTGCGGTGCGTGTTGGATCGCGTGAAACGCCGCGCGGGTTTGTGCGTGTTGCGTTGCCGTGGACTCCATTCGAGACGCGGTTGCAGGCGACGGCTCAATTGGTTTGGACCACCGCTATCGTCGTGCTGATTTGCACGTTGGCTCTGGCCTATTGGTTGGCTTGGCGATTGGTGCATCCGCTGGAAACTCTGACCACGGCGGCTCAGGCCATTGCCGCAGGAGACTTTTCTCAAAAAGTCGGCGTCACCAATCGAGACGAAATCGGTGCATTGGCGGGTGCGTTCAATGCGATGAGCCGCGAGTTGTCTCGGCGCTGGGAGCAGCTTCAAGCCAGCCGCCGCGAGCGGGACGAGAACAGCGAACTCATGGAAACGGTGCTCAGTTCGATGCGCGAAGGGGTCGTTGTCATTGATGCTCAACATCGAATCTTGTACGCGAATGGCGCGGCTGGTCCGTTGCTCGATGTGCCGACGATGCAGGCGCTGGGACGTTCGTTGTTCGAGGTCGCTCGGCATCCGCGCGTGCAGAAGGTGTTTGAAGATGTGCTCGCTGGCCGCGTGCCAGAGCGAGTTGAGTATGAAGTGCCTCGGACCAGCGCGATCGTGGCGTTGATTGCGTCGCCGCTGCCGGGCAATCCGCCGGCGGGAGCGGTGCTCGTCTTGCAGAACGTCACTGAATTGCGGCGGCTGGAGAATTTGCGGCGCGAGTTCGTCAGCAACGTGTCGCACGAATTGAAGACGCCACTGACGACGATTCAAGCCTACACGGAGACGCTGCTCGACGGTGCGATCGACGACGTGACTCACAATCGCGAGTTCCTCCAACGGATCGACGAACAGGCCGAGCGTCTGCACCGCTTGATCCTCGACCTATTGAGCCTGGCCCGTATCGAGTCGGCCGAGGAGGCTTACGAGTTGTTGCCCATTTCGATCGACGAGGCGGTGCGCGTCTGTCTAAAAGAGCATCAAGCGGTCGCCGACTCGAAAGGAATTTTGCTGGTGTCGAAGTCGTCTGCGGAGAAGGCGGCCGTGTGGGGGGACGAGGAAGGGTTGCGGACGGTGCTCGACAACCTGGTCGACAACGCGATCAAGTACACGCCATCGGGGGGGCGAGTGATGGTCCGCTGGCACATCGAAGGCCGCCGCGCGGTCTTGGAGGTCGAGGACACCGGAATCGGGATTCCCCAGCAACATCAAGCGCGGGTTTTTGAACGCTTCTTTCGGGTCGACAAAGCTCGCTCGCGCGAGCTGGGAGGAACCGGCCTCGGTCTGTCGATCGTGAAGCACTGGGTCCAGGTCTTCGCCGGTTCGGTGGAGGTCCGCAGTGAACTCGGCCGCGGCAGCACGTTTACCATTCGCATCCCCCTCGCTGGCAGCGAAAGCGACTTCACACTTTCTTAACAATCGGACGCTCGAATCTTCACCCGTTGCGCGTATTTTCCCCGCGTGAAATTGGGGAATTAAAGGCATCGAGAGAAAGAGGATTTGGAATGCGATCAGGAATGCAATGGTTTTTTGGTGTGGCGGTTTTGGTTGTGGCGAGTGTTGCCCCGGGTTGCACTGTGCGAGATGCGAGCGAACCCTCTGCGGGAAAGTCGAGCAGCGGTGGAGCTTCTGCGAACGCGACTGAGGGAGGGGCGACTGAGAAAGTCGACGGCGACAAATCGACCGGCGACAAGCCGACAGCCAAGTTCACAGGGAAGGTGACGATCACCGGTTCGAGCACCGTTTACCCAATCTCGCAGGCGATGGGCGAAGAGTTCATGAACCTGCACAAGGGAGTTGACGTGAGTGTCGGCGAGTCCGGCACCGGGCCGGGAATGAAGGAATTGGGCGAAGGAAAGCTCGACATCGCGGATGCTTCACGGCCGATCAAGCCGGCCGAGGCTGAAGCGTGCAAAGCTTCGGGGGTTGAGTACATCGAATTGAAGGTCGCGATCGATGGCTTGTCGGTCGTGGTGAACCCACAAAATGACTGGTGCAATGCGATCTCTGTCGCGCAACTCAAGGCGTTGTGGAGTCCCGATAGCAAAATCAAGAAGTGGAAGGAGCTCGACGCTTCCTGGCCGGATGAAGAGATTCGCTTGTACGGAGCCGATCATGCTTCCGGCACCTTCGATTACTTCACCGAAGCGATCGTCGGCAAGTCGAAGTCCAGCCGCACGGACTACACGCCGAGTACCGACGACAACGTGCTCGTGAAGGGAGTCACCGGCGACAAGTATGCGTTGGGTTACTTCGGCTACGCCTACTACGCCGAGAACAAGAGCAAGCTAAAAGTGCTTCCGATCGCCGCTGGCGATGATCTGGCCGCTGCCGTCGCTCCGACAGACGAGACGATTCTGGGGGGCACCTATAAACCGCTCTCTCGGCCGCTTTACATCTATGTCAACAAGGCGTCGTTGAAGAAACCGCAAGTGGCTGAGTTCGTGAATTACTACTTGCACGACGGGCAATCTTTGGTGAAGAGCGTTCGATACGTTCAACTTCCCGCAGCCGAATTGGATGCGGCTCGCAAGACGCTGAGCGATGCGTTGTCGAACTGAATTTTGGTGCAACCGGCCTTCCGGCTTTGGCCCCAACGGGGGCAGACTCGAAAGCCCAGGGCAACGCCCTGGGTGGTCTGGATAACAACAGTCAATAAGCCCCAACGGGGCGTAACCAGAGGTGTTTCTTCGTACGTTACGCCCCTTCAGGGCTAAGAGGAATCTATCAAACGATCCACCCAGGGCGTTGCCCTGGGCTATCGAGTGACGCCCCTTTGGGGCTGAGAGAGTACGGAGTTTTGTGTGCCAGCCCTTCAAGCCACGTCCCCGTTGTCGATCAAGCGTCCAATTTCGTTGGCACGCCGATTTTCGTGGACGCGCGCTCGTGAGCAGGTCATTCGGGCGGTGTTGTTTCTCTGCGGAGCACTCTCGCTGCTGACCACGGCGGGAATCATCATCGTCCTGTTCACGGAAGCGATCTACTCGTTCGGCGGGACGGCCTTCTTTCAGTCGGTGTCGATCACAGACTTTCTATTCGACACTGTCTGGGCACCCCAACATCCCGATCATCCGCGATTCGGAATTCTGCCGCTGCTGTGTGGGACGTTTGTCATCGCGGGGTTAGGGGGCATCATCGGACTGCCGATTGGCTTGGCGAGCGCGATTTATCTGTCTGAGTACGCGAAGCCGAAGGTGCGCCGCATCGTGAAGCCGGTGTTGGAAATCCTGGCGGGCATTCCCACGGTCGTTTACGGCTACTTCGCGCTGGTGTTCGTGACCCCGTTTGTACTGCGGCCAATCTTTCAGACGTGGCTCGGATTCAACGTCGATATCTTCAATGCTCTGAGTGCCGGCATCGTGGTCGGAGTGATGATCATTCCGACGGTTTGCTCGCTGAGCGAGGACGCTTTGCGAGCCGTCCCGCGCGGACTGCGTGAAGCGGGTTATGCGCTGGGTTCGACGAAGTTCGACGTGTCGCTGAAGGTGGTTGTTCCAGCGGGCCTTTCGGGGATTCTCGCGTCATTCCTGTTGGCGATGGCTCGCGCGATCGGCGAGACAATGGCGGTGACGATCGCGGCGGGACAACAGCCACGACTGACTCTGAACCCGTTTCGCGGCATGGAGACCATGACGGCCTACATCGTCAACATCAGCCTCGGCGATACCGAGGCGGGGTCGATGGAATACAAGAGTTTGTACGCGGTCGCTCTGTCGTTGTTCGTCATCACCTTGTTGATGAACGTGCTGGCTCAATGGGTGTTGAAACGATTCCGGGAGGTCTACGAATGAGTACTTCTGGAAAGCTTCGCGAGCCGGCGCTGGCCAAACGGCATCGGATCGGAAAGCTGTTTGAATGGGTTTGCTGCGGCTCGACGTGGTTTGGTGTTGTCGTCCTTCTGCTGTTGCTGCTGAGCGTGGGCTGGAAGGCGATGACGTGGCCGACGGCCGACTCGGACGCCGCCGATCGCGCGGCGGCGATGAAATCAGACGCGTCATCTGGCGCGGCGGCGACATCCGCTCGCCCGCTGAGCACGCGATTTCTCACCAGTTACGACTCGCGGATTCCGCAAAAGGCGGGGATCAAAGCGGCGTTGTGGGGCAGCTTGTGGTTGCTGGTCTTCGTCGGCCTGACCACCGTGCCGATCGGAGTTGGCGCGGCGATCTATCTGGAGGAGTACTCGAACGAAGGCCGTTGGAAACGGATCATTCAGGTGAATCTGTCGAACCTCGCGGGAGTGCCGTCGATCGTTTACGGCATCCTCGGTCTGACGGTCTTCGTGCGGATGTTTGGTCTCTTCGGACATGACGGCAAAGTGCTCGACTTGAACCTGGGTTTCACGGTTTTCGCATTGCCCTTGCCGTTCGAGCGTTCGGTGATCTCCGGTGCTTTGACGCTGTCGCTGCTGGTTCTGCCGACGGTCATCGTCGCTGCACAAGAGGCATTGCGTGCGGTTCCCCCTTCAATTCGCACGGCGTCTTATGCTTTGGGGGCGACGCAATGGCAGACGATTCGCCATCAAGTGCTGCCGGCGGCAATGCCGGGGATCATGACCGGAGTCATTCTGTCGTTGTCACGAGCGATGGGTGAAACCGCGCCGCTGATCATGATCGGAGCGTTGACTTATCTGGCGAGATGCCCCGGCCACATCGACAGCCTGTCCTCCGCGTGGGAGCACCCGAAGGGACTGCTGGAAGCTCCGTTTGATGTCTTCACCTCGTTGCCAATCCAGATCTTCAATTGGGTTTCGCGAGCCCAGCCCGAATACGACCATCTTGCCGCCGCTGGCATCATCGTCTTGCTGGTGGTTTTGATGTGCATGAACACGACGGCGATCTTGATCCGCAATCGATTTCAAAGGCGAACACAGTGGTAGCAACGAGCTTACTCCCCGGAAAAGATCCCGGCCTCTCCAATGAGGCAAGGGTCTTGAAGGAGCACCGCCCAATGACTCTCATGCAAATGTTCTCCGAACTGATGCACCAAAGGCAGCAGCGCGAGACTGTAAAGAGGAGCCGTCCCGTGGAGACTGAGGTTACGAAGCTCGATATCAGCAACCTCAACTTCTTTTACGGTGAGAAGCAGGCGTTGTTCGATGTTTCGATGTCGGTGGCCGAACGCTCGGTCACCGCGTTTATCGGCCCGTCTGGCTGCGGCAAAAGCACGTTTCTCCGCACGCTCAACCGGATGAACGACATCATCGAAGGGACTCGCCACAACGGGAAAGTCTTGCTGGAAGGGCAGGACATCTACGCTCGCGATGTGGATGTCGTCGCGTTGAGAAAACGGGTCGGCATGGTCTTCCAAAAATCGACTCCGTTCCCGAAGTCGATCTTTGAAAACGTCGCCTACGGCCCCCGAGTCGCCGGCCAAAGGCAACACAAAGCTCTCGCCGAAATCGTTGAACAATCTCTGAGGCGTGCGGCCTTGTGGGACGAAGTCAAAGATCGCCTGAGCGATTCCGCCCTCGCTCTGTCGGGCGGTCAACAACAGAGGCTGTGCATCGCTCGCGCACTCGCCACGAACCCAGACGTTCTGCTGATGGACGAGCCGGCCTCAGCGTTGGACCCCGCCTCGACCGCACGCATCGAAGACCTGATTTTCGAACTCAAGCAGAACTACACGATCGTCATCGTGACTCACAACATGCAGCAAGCCGCCCGTATCAGCGACCGGACCGCCTTTTTCTTCCAGGGATATTTGATCGAAGTCGACGCGACGCAGAAGCTGTTCACCACGCCGACGAAGAAACAGACGGAAGACTACATCACGGGGAAGTTCGGGTGATGGCATTTTCGATTTTCGTTTTTTGATTTTCGATTGGGGGAATCGCTCAGCCAGCAATCGTCTGTCAAAAATCGCTACTTCCAATCGAAAATCAAAAATCAAAATCGAAAATCAATTATGACCATTCACTTAACTCGCGATCTCGGCATCCTGCATCGCAATCTGCTGTCGATGTGCGCGACCGTCGAAGAGTTGGTCCACAAGGCGGTTGCCGAACTCTCGGACCCGAATGTCGATCGGGCACGCGCCTTGGCCAAGCAGGATGACGAGGTCGATCGTTTCGACGTCAGCATCGAAGAAGAGTGCCTGAAGATTCTAGCGCTGCATCAACCGGTGGCGACCGACCTGCGGCGGATCACCACCGTGCTCAAGATCAGCGCCGAACTGGAACGAGTCGCGGATATCAGCGTGCATATCGCCGAACGAGCTTGCAGCGTGGTCAATCAGCCGGACATCGAAGTCCCAGAAAAGCTCAAAGAGATGGCCAACCGCGCCGTGGAAATGCTGCATCAGTCGATCGACGCCTACGTTGGACTCGACAGCCAACTCGCGCGGCAGGTCACGGAATCCGACAACGTCGTCGATGAACTCAATCGCGAGATCATCGTTGAACTTATGGGTGTGATGAAACGCGACCCGGAATTCATCGAACCCGCGTTGAGCCTGTTTTCAGCCTCGCGCCACATCGAACGTGTCGCCGATCACGCCACCAACATCGCGGAAGACGTCGTCTATCTGGTCGAGGGAGAAATCATTCGCCACCGCGCTCACTTCCGTTGACCTTTTCGTAGCCGCAATCGCCAGAGTGCGGGCGTCCCGCGTTCTGGCGAACGCGGCTACGGAAAGAAGACTCCTCCCAATTGCCCGATCGTTTTGGATTTCCTCAAAGGTCTTTCTCCATGCCGAAGCCCAAGATCCTGATCATCGAGGATGAACGCTCGCTGATCGACATCCTGAGCTACAACCTCAGCCGCGAAGGCTTCGACGTCACCACATCCAGCGACGGTGCCGAAGGTTTGAGGCGGGCACAGACGTCGGCTCCCGATTTGATCGTGCTAGACTTGATGCTCCCCGGACTCGATGGCCTGCAGATCTGCCGACAACTTCGATCCGATCCCAAGACGCAGGGCATTCGGATCTTGATGCTCACGGCCAAAAGCGAAGAGGTGGATGAGATCGTCGGCTTCAATATGGGTGCCGATGACTACGTCGCCAAACCGTTCAAAATCAAACCGCTTATCAGCCGCATCAAGGCTCTGCTGCGACGCCCGTCGGTCGAACCGGCCTCGGGCGAACTCATTTCTGTCGCCAGCATCGAAGTCGATCGCACGCTGCACACGGCAAAACTCGATGGCGAGGAGATGCTGCTCACGCCGACCGAATTCAAAATGCTCTGGACGATGATGCGCCGCCCCGGTCGACCGTACTCGCGGAATGAGTTGCTCGACAACGCACGCGGCGAAGATGCCAATGCGCTGGAGCGAACCATCGACGTGCATGTCCGCTCGCTGCGGCAGAAGCTCGGCGACAAAGGGAACTTGATCGAAACGGTTCGCGGCATCGGCTATCGCTTCAAAGCCGAATAATCGTGGGGCAGGTTTTCAACCTGCCCGGCCCTGAGCTTTTCCGCCGCAGCTTCGGCGTTCTTCCAAACTCGGAGCCTGTTCATGTCCGGGCAGGTTGAAAACCTGCCCCACGTCAATACGCTACCTGCCTCATTCGTAGAGCACATTCCATCGGAGGTGGGCAGCATGTCGCAGAAAGAGGCTTGGGGGAGTCGCATCGGCCTGGTGCTGGCAATGGCCGGCAATGCGGTCGGGCTGGGAAACTTTTTGAGGTTTCCCGCTCAGGCGGCGAAGAACGGCGGCGGAGCGTTTTTGATTCCGTACCTTGTCGCACTGGTTGTGCTCGGCCTGCCGCTGATTTGGGTCGAGTGGGGCATGGGACGCTTCGGTGGCCAGCAAGGACATCACTCGTCACCAGGAATTTTTCAGACACATAGCCGCAACGGGTTCTGGAAATACTTCGGCGTGATGGGACTGTGGTCCTGCGTCGTCGTGGCGGCTTTCTATCTCTACATCGAGAGTTGGTGTCTGGCCTACGCGGCCTATTCGGTGATCGGCGGGTTCAAAGGGAAGACGCCCGATGACGTGGGTGCGTTCTTCGGCCAACTGACGGGCGAAAGCGATTTTCAATTGTTCGCGGTCAGCGGCTGGGGCATGTTGATCTTCGCGATCTGCATCGGAATGAACGTCTACATTCTGTCTCGCGGTTTGGCGAAGGGGATCGAGCTGGTCTCGAAGATCGGAATGCCGCTGCTGATCGTCTTCGCGGCGATCCTGGCGGTACGCGGCATGATGATCTCGCCCGAATCCGATCCGGCCGCGAAGCAAAGCGCGCTCGACGGACTGAATTTCATTTGGGAGCCGCGGCTCACGTCGTTGAAAGACCCAGCCGTCTGGCTGGCGGCGGCGGGACAGATTTTCTTCACGCTCTCCATCGGCATGGGGACGATTCACTGCTACGCCTCGTACCTGCGCGACAAAGACGATGTCGCTTTGACCGGTGCGACCGCCGCGTGGACCAACGAGTTCTGCGAAGTGATCCTCGGCGGGTCGATCCTGATTCCGATTGCAGTCGCGTATCTCGGCCTGCCGGAAGTCGTGAACAAGACGGCTGGGGGTTCGGGCTTTTCGCTGGGCTTCTTCGTGTTTCCAACGCTGTTCAACAACTGGGGCGCGTTCGCTCCGATCGCGGGACTGCTGTGGTTCGGACTGCTGTTCTTCGCGGCGATCACCAGTTCGCTGGCGATGGGCCAGCCGGTCATGGCGTTCTTACAGCAAGAATATGGACAGTCTCGCGGCCGAAGCGCCGTGACGTTCGGAGCAATGCTGCTGCCGCTGGCTCTGCCGGTCGCGCTCTTTCACAGCAGCGTGTTCTTTGACGAGTTCGATTACTGGGCCGGCACAGTGATGTTGGTGGTCTTTGCGCTCGGCGAGGCGATTCTGTTCGGCTGGTCGTTTGGCATGGACCGAGGCTGGGCCGAGATGACTAAGGGAGCCGAACTCGCGATCCCGAAGGTGTTCCGCTTCATCATCAAGTTCGTCACGCCGGTATTCCTGATTGCGATTCTGCTCGCGTCCGGCGGCGACATGATCGACAAGCTGCGGCACAAGGACATTGCCGACACGAAACAGAAGAAGCTCGCCGATTTCGACCTGCAAGTTTCCGACCTGAAACTCTCGGCGAAAGATCGCGAGACCAAGCTGAAGAAGCTTGACGCGGACTTGGAATCGCTCGCGTCCGACACCTCAAAGGCCGGCTTCGAGCGCGAAGCCGCTCGACTGAAGCAGCAAGACTACCGCGCGAAAGTCGCATCCGGCGGCGAATTGGACGACTCGAAACGCAACGCCGAAATCAGCAAACACCAAACGTCGCGCGCGGCCGCTGAGAAGTTCTACGACGCGCTGCCGATGTGGCGCAACATCGACCGCCTGCTGATGGTTGGCGTGTACGTCTTCTTCTGCGTGCTGGTGAAAAAAGCTTGGTCCAAACGCCAAGCCGAAGGGAGCGTTTAACATGTCCATTTTCGCGACCGCATTCATGTCGATCGTCTGGTTCGTCGTGATCTTTTTTACCGGCTACTGCTTCCGCAAGTTGCTGACTTCGGATCGCCGGCTCGATGGCGAATAGCGCTCGACCGAGGACGCTGTTTTGCGGCGACGATGAGTGAATTACATGCATCCCAACAAACACATCCAAGCCATGATCGAGGGTGCTACGTCTCGCGGTTGGAGATTGGTGAAATGTGGTGGGCACGTTTGGGGCGAACTCTATTGCCCGGAGTCCTCTCGGAATGGTTGCATCGTGCGAGTTCACTCGACACCACAGAATCCGGAAAACCATGCGAAGAGGCTCCAGCGACAGATTGACAATTGCCCGCACTGCTAACGATCGTTGGTCGTTCGATGAAAGGGAGCACGATGACTCATGAGTTTATTGCGAAACTGATGGAACCGGAGAGCGGGACCGTGACCTCGGAATTCGCCGAACGGTTGTACGGCATTGCGTCCGATCTGACCTGCGTCTCTCGCAATGGTGCGGTGTTCGTGGAGTTTGACCGCGACGCGACGTCGTTGGAGCAAGCCATTCGCTCCGCCATTGCCGACATCGTGCAAGCGGGCGGGACAGTCATGAGTGTGGAAATCGAAAAGGACGAGATCGCCCAGTTGCTGAATGGCTGATCGCAAATCGGCCGGAGCAACCTCTGATGTGACGCATTCGCCTGAAGCGGTCGACCATCGGCCTCGCGGTAAGCGGTGCCTTGCTACTGCTGGAGACGAAGATGATCGACTCGAAGTACCGCAAACGATTTCAGCGATTTTCATTGGCGTTGTTCGTCGTCATCTGGGATGTCTTACACTCGCATTGTTGTTGCCCACCGAAAATGTACGCCCAGAGGCACGAGCATCTCAGTGCCGGAACAATTTGAAGCAGATTGTGCTCGCGTTGCGGAACTACCACGACAAATACGGCTCGTTCCCGCCGGTTTATGTGGCGGATTCCGAAGATCGTCCGATGCATAGTTGGCGCGTGTTGTTTCTGCCGTTTTGGGGCTACACGAAGTGGAACGCAATTTACGAACGATACCGTTTCGATGAACCCTGGAACGGGCCGAACAACTCGCTCCTGCATCGCGAGATGATTGAGGCGTATTCGTGTCCCAGCGATGATGGAGCCTATCACTCACAATCGACGAGCTACTTGGCGATCAGCGGGCCTTCCACCATTTGGCAACACGATGCCTCGGTCAGACTGGAAGACATCACCGACCAACAGGCCACCACACTTTGTCTGTTGGAAGTCGCCAACTCCGGAATCCATGGGATGGAACCGCGCGATCTCACGTTGGATTCGCTCAGAGTGGCTGACGTGAAATGGCCGCCGATTGGAACCCGAACCGAACATCACCGTCGGTGGCTGTTTGGAAAATCTGAGTTCTACGAGTTTGCTGTCACCGTGGATGCGAAGCCTTTTTCAATCAAGCGATCAGCCACCGCAATCGAGTTCGTGCCGCTGACGACTATCAGCGGAGACGATGATCCGTCTGAGTATCTTCGGAAGCACACAGACATCATCCGATAGAAAGCTTTTCACGGTCGCAGACACTTTTGACACTTTTGGTTGTCAAAAGTCAAAAGCACCGGTACGATCCCCAACCGTTCTCAGTGAGCGAAGTCGTCGTTGTGATGTAACTTCAAGGCTGATAAACGGGTTTGGCCATGAAAATCGCGCTCGAAACCAGTGATCGGGGATTCTTGGATCAGCTTCATCGGCTTGGTTCCGGGACGATTTCTGAGATTTGTGGCTCGGTCGGGGTGACCGCCACCGCCGTGCGTCAGCGGCTGGTCCGATTGCAAGGACAAGGGTTTGTCTCGCGAGTCATGGTTCGCAGCGGGCGGGGACGTCCGCACTTTGTTTACCAAGTGTCTGAGTCGGGGCTGAATCAGCTCGGCGAGAACTACAGCGACCTCGCTTTGATTCTGTGGCAGGAGATGCAGAGCATCGAAGAGCCAGTGCTCCGCGAGCGTGTTGTGCGGCGCGTGCGCGAGTCGATGGTGCAGCGCTATGGGCGGACGGATCGCTCGCGGTCGTTGTCGGATCGGTTGCGGCAGTTGCAAGTCTCACTGACGGATCGCGGGTTTGATGTCGAGATCGACGAATCTGGCGACCTGCCGATCCTCCGAGAAAACAGTTGTCCGTATCAGGAATTGGCCTCTTCAGACGTCGGCATTTGTGGATTGGAAAAAGAGGTCTTTGCGGAAGTCTTGGGGACGAAAATGACGCTCACGAAGTGTTGCCGCGATGGGCATCATTGCTGTGAGTTTCAGCCGGAAAGCGTGGGAAGTTGAGTTGATTGCAGGCCGCGTTCGTGCCGCTAGAGTTTGCGGCTCGTTCGCATCAAAACCCCACCGACCTTGCGTCGGTGGCTCGCGGGCTTTTGCACTACTCCCGCGAGAAAACTTGTCCGGTGCGATAACGATAAGTGGTGCAGAAGCCCGCGAGCCACCGGGGCAAGCCCGGTGGGGTGAAGACACCAAACACCAAACACCAAACACCAAACAACGGACCAAATCATGAGCAGTTGGATCGAAGGACGGTTTGAAGAGAACGTGATTGTCTCGACGCTGGAGCAGGCGATGAACTGGGCGAAGGAGTCCAGTGTGTGGCCGATGACGTTCGGCCTAGCGTGCTGTGCGATCGAGATGATGGCCGTCGGAGCCAGCCGCTTCGACCTGGACCGCTTCGGAGCCGGGGCGTTCCGCGCGAGTCCTCGGCAAGCGGACTTGATGATCGTGGCCGGGACCGTCACCTACAAAATGGCCAG
>JBJXEX010000152.1:0-2825 GCA_046156195.1 Planctomycetaceae bacterium
GGCCTAAAACCTATGCTTAAAACCATACCATAAGGATGTGCTATGTAGTGCCAACGACAGTTTGCGGATTCGCAACCCATTGCTAGAATGCGACTTACAAGAACGAGCTGTCGAAGTTGAGTCAGGAGCGTGTTGGCTCCCGCCGCCCCGGCGACCTGCAACATCGGCGATTCCATGCTCAGGCGGCTGAGATACGGACACGGCTCGTCGCTGCTGGAAGCTGTCGCGAAGGAGTCGAAGTCCAAGAGACCGTCGGCTTCGATGTCGTGCCGATCGCAGGTTTGAAGGCCGGCATAAGCGGCATCGACATACGGTCGCTCGATGCTCATTCCATGCAACTGATTGAAGACCAGCGAGAGTCCCACCAACCGTGAGCTTGGTTGTTGTTCGGCAGCCAGAATGGCGACGCTGGTGGAATCGAATCCGCCGGACACATGCGCCGCCATCTTGCCGCTAACGCGAGTCTTCACTGCGGCCGTCAGGGTCTCGCGAAAGCGATCGGTTGCCTCGTCGAACGTCATGCTGGGAGCGTGCGACGAGCCATTGCAGAACGGCGCGAGATTGGCCTTTTCAACACGGGCGATCCCCTGGCGCAGATCGACGCTGAGCAGCGCTCCGGGGAGCAGACGTTCGATGCCGTTCCACACGCAATGGGTGCTGACGACTTCATCCATCGCGGCTGCCGGAAGCATCAAAAAATCGGCGACGTATTCCAGATTGAGCTGCCGCGAACTAAGTCCTGAGACGATCGGTTCGAGGCTCGTGCTGATTGAGCATAGGTCGCCTTGCACTCGCCAGAACAACGGATAGCCGCCGAGTACATCGCGTCGTGCGAAGGCTCGCTGTTGACTTCGATCCCAGCAGAGCATCGCGAAATCGCCTTCCAGATCGGCGAAGGCCCGTGCTCCCAACTGGCGATAGACGCGATGCGCCAACTCGGCATCGGACAACTCTTGCGGAGTCGTCGGGGCGAGTCGTCGCCGCCATTCATCGCGGTAGTGAATCCTTCCGAGCAGCATCAACTCGACATCGTCGGCGTGATGATGCGACAGCAGAAGCGCGCGACGCGGGTCATCGACACCCCACTTTTGGAACGAGCCGTGGGCATCAACGATCTGGAGTGAAAAGCCGATAGGAGTCATGACAGTGGTCTCCAATGTGGCACGACGCTCCGCGTCGTGAGTTTTTCGTCGAGTCGGCGGCTCGCCAGCTCAATCCTTCGAAGAAGAAACAGGCGAGCCGCCTGTTCTACGATGAATTCACAGCCTCTCCGCGTCATGAATCGTTACGCGGAGCGTCGCGCCACAATGCACGCGGGCCGCGTGCGCCACAGGAGGCTCCGTCTGCTTTCACCAGTACCGCACGGCTGGCTGATAGCTGCGGCAAAACTCTGGGGTATCACTGATGACAGAACCGTCTTCGCTTTCGGCCCAGCAATGGCCACCAAACGGAGCCGTCTCGAACCCGATGACAAGCTGCACGGGGACTCCCAGCCAGCGGCCTAAGAACCCGTCCAAAAACTACTCCGTGTTTTTGGGGCGGGGCCGAATTGTGTAGTTCCACTGGGGGCAGACGTCGTGGCGTGTGAGTTGAATCGTTTTGAACTCGGCGTTGGTGACCTTTAACTTGGTCGGGTAGGTTCGTTCGAAATAGGTCGCGCTGACTTTCAGTCCGGTGGTGGTCGTGGTGCGGCGAATGAAGCCGAGCAAGATCAGCAGGGTGCTCAGCACATAGCCGGCCCAGGTGGCGGCGATCTGGCTGAAGAGGCGGTGCTCAATCGGATTCCATTTCGAGGTTCCTGGGGGGTAGTGACAGACGGTGATCTCCAGTTCGGTTTCGTCTGCGAAGTCTTGTACCCCTTTATTGTAACGCCGAGAACGTGCCGCGTTGCTGCCGCCGGAGTCGGCCTCGATCAGCAGGCGTTTCGCTTGCGGGTAGTCCGATTGGTGCAGACGCCACCAGTCGCGAAGCGAGTCCACAGCGAAGTCCGCTGTGTCGCTCGACATCGTGACGCACACATGCCCCTCGTTACGTTCCGGATCGTAAACGCCATACGGGGCCGCGCGGCCCACGGCGTCCGAGGGAAAGTCGTGATCGTTGACTGGCTCACCTTCTTTCGTCCACGTTTGGCCGCGGTTTTTGAACTGGCCCACGAGTTCCTTTTTCTTCGTGTCCACGCTGATTCGCGGGTCGCCACTGCGGCGGAAGTCCGCGCGCTGTTGGGCAATGTACTGGAACTGCTGATCGCGTTCGGCATGCGGCTTTCCGGTGTGCAGGACTTTGCGGTGGCTGCGCAGTCCGAACTTCTGATCCCGCAACAACCGGCCAATCGTCGTCGGACAGGCGCGGTGCTCCAACGTCTTCGACAACCCGCGCAATCGCGAGCGGACCCACTTCTCGTCCGAACAGGGATTGCCGGCGGTTTCGGGTTCGACGCAGCGCAGCAGGTCCGCGATCAAAGTCGGATCTTTTTTTCGACGCGCGGCCGCCCACCCCCGGGGAGTCGGACATGGTCGGTCGGCCGATCGCGCAATTCCGCGTCGAGTTCGTCACGGCCCCGCCGAATCGTTTCCGGATGCAGTCCCGTCATCACCGCGACCTGTGTCAATCCGCCATGTCCGAAACGCTGGGCCTCGCGGCCAGCCACCCAGCGGCGTTGTTGTTCGTCCAAGCGGCTCAACAACAGATTGAACTTCCGATGATCTTCGCAAACTGCCTGATCACCCGCCTGACACGCCAAACACCCACATTCGTGAACCGCAAATTCCGTGGCCATCGTCCGCCCCCTTCCTTGGAGTCGCCGGAAGCCTACCTCAATTGCTCTA
>JBJXEX010000185.1:0-42215 GCA_046156195.1 Planctomycetaceae bacterium
CGCGGTTGGGAGTCTCCGTTGGTGAGCGGCCATTTTTTGTTGATCCGTGGGGAGGCCGACTTCGCCACACCTTCCCGCAGCACAAGCCGCTCTTACTCAGGCTCCTCGCTCAATCGAAACCGAAACATTTCTCACCAAAACAAAACTTTCACCGTTTGCAAAGCAGAGAGGCCGCAATTGCCGACTTGTTCGAGTTGTGTAGATACCAATGGTCTTGCCCGGATGGGGTCTTGTTGCAGTCGCGCCGCGCAAAGATCAGTCTCGCTTCTCGATCCGATACAGGTGCGACTTCGTCCGGACGAGCAACGACTTGCCGGCCACGATCGGCGAGGCGCTCGAACCGTCGTCGAGCTTGTTCTCGGCGACCAGTTCAAATTCGCGGGAGGCTTTGAAGACTTGCATGTCGCCGTCTTTCGAGAAGCAATAGATCAAGCCGTCGGCCAGCAGCGGTGACGACCAGTACTCGCCCCGCAGACGCTGCGACCAAATCTCCTTGCCGGTCTTCGCATCCAGGCAGGTCGCGATGCCGGAGTCGTTCATCATGAATAACAAGTCGCCCACCAACAGTTGCGACGACCGCTTGGGAATTTTCTCCTTAGTTCGCCAGACGATGTTCTTTTTGGTGATGTCCCCTTGGCCTTCGGGATTCACGGCCACCATTCCTTCTCCTCCGTCAGAAGGATTGATGTAAACGAGACCGTTGCCGAACAACGGGCGAGCCGCCGCATTCATGCCGCCGTGAAACACCGTCCAAATGGGTTCGCCGGTCTTCGGTTCGTAGGCGATCGTCGCGTAGGCAAACGGGCTGATGAGCAATTCGCGTCCGCCGACTTCGATGATCGACGGCGTCGAGTAGCCCTTCTTGGCATCGCCGTCCTTGGTCTTGAAGTCGATGCCTCGGTCTTTCTTCCAAACGGTCTTGCCGGTCTGTTTGTTGAGCGCGGCGATGTACTGCAAGTCGTAGCCATCGAACGTCAGATACAGCAGGTCGCCATGCACGACGGGAGACGATCCCGGCCCGCGGAAGTGATCGCATTCCAAGTCGCTCCGTTTCCAAATCGTGTCGCCCGTCTTCGTGTCGAGGCAGGCCGTCCCATAGCTGCCGAAATGAATGTAGACGCGACCCTCTTCAATGAATGCCGTCGGCGAGGCGAACGTGTTGGTCGGATGTGTGATTTGCAGTTCCGACACCTCGAACAGTTTTCGATTGTGAATGACCTTGCCGGTCTCCAGATCGACGCAGACGGCGGACAGGTCGATCGGCTTATCGAGCTTGACTCGCTCCTTCGTGTTGCCTTGGATGTCTGGAGCGTTAGTCAACCAAATCTGATTGCCCCACACGACTGGCGATGACCAAGCCCGTCCCGGAATCGGCGTCTTCCAGACGATCTCCTTCGAGCCTTCGCCAAACTTGACCGGCAGCCCTTTCTCGGTCGAGGTTCCGTCGCCGCGCGGGCCACGGAATTGGTTCCACGGAGCATCGGCTCCCAGCGCGGTCGTACAGAGTCCAATCCAGAAAATCGTGGCGAGCATTCGCATGGTGAGGTCTCGTGTGGCAGGGAAGTCGGTCGGGCACAGTGACGCAGTTGGGCCGGAGGAATCATCTTTTTGTCCCAAATCTTTTTGTCAACTTATTCTGAATTGCTGACAAAAAGATGTGGGACAAAAAAATCAGGCGAATTGCAGTGAGGCTTCTGTCCTATCGAATCGGCGGCCCAGTCGCCTCAATCAATCGTGGCCGCGCGAGGTATATCCAGGTCAGGTCTTTTCGGCCAAGCGACCCAGAGGCTCATCCGCGCGCCAGTCGATGAGTCGCAGTTCGACATTCTCGTAGCCGTTGAAACTGTTGATCGTCGGCGCGAAGCAGACGGAGATCGGGCCGCCGACCGCCGCGATTTCATCCGCCCAATCGCCCGCTCCGAAGCAGACGGCCCGCATCACCGTGCCGTAGTGCTTCAGTCGCAGCGAGAGATGTCGTTCTCCCTCGCCCATTTTGCGCGGCGGTTCGGCCAGCTCGCAGCGAGCGGCGACGAATACCGGCTTCGGATTCTCTCGGCCGAACGGGCCGAGCTTCGACAGCATCTGCACCGCTTGACGAGTTAGATCCGCCAGTCTTACCTCGGCATCGACAGACACCTCGCGATCGCTCGCCTTCAGCTCGTGCGTGCTGGTCATGTGCTGGCAAAGTTCCGAACGGAAGGCGTCGATCCGGTCGGCCTCGATCTTCAATCCGGCCGCCGCTTGATGTCCGCCAAACGATTTCAGGTGATGAGCACACGCCGTTAAGCCCGCGTGCAGATCGAACCGAGCGAACGTGCGGCACGATCCCTGACCAACACGATCTTGCCGAGACAGCGAGATCATCACCGTCGGCTTCTCGAACTGTTCGGCGACCCGGCTGGCGACAATGCCGATCACTCCCGGATGCCATTCCTCGTGAGCCAACACCAGCGCGGGGCTGTCTAACCAGGCCGGGTTCTCGGCGACCATCTCTTTGGCTTGCTTCAAGATTTTTCGCTCGACCGTCTGCCGCTGCTGATTGAGTTCATCGAGATACTTCGCCAGTGCGAGTGCTCGTTCGGGGTTGTCGGTCGTCAGCAATTCGACGGCGAGCCGCGCTTGCCCCAACCGGCCGACCGCGTTGATCCGCGGGCCAAGCGTGAACCCAATGTCATCGGCGGCAAGCTCCTTCTTTTCTCCCAAGCCGCTGACCTGCAACAACGCCTTCATCCCAAGACTGCATCGCTGGACGAGGCTTTCCAATCCGTACCGCACGAGCACTCGGTTCTCATCAACCAGCGGCACGCAGTCGGCCACGGTGCCGATCGCCGCGAGACCCACCGCGCTCATCAAGAACTCACGCATCGCCGGCGAGGCACGCTTGCCGTCACCCAACCGCTGACAAATGCCCCACGCCAGTTTGAACGCGACACCCGCTCCGCAGAGTTGACCGAACGGATACTTCGAGCCGGGCAATCGCGGATGCACCAGACACGCGGCCGGCGGGAGTTCGGCTCCCATCTCGTGGTGATCGGTGATGATCACTTCGAGTCCGAGTTCTTTCGCCAGCGCGGCCTCCGCGACGCTGGAGATCCCGCAATCGACCGTCACGACCAATCGTTGCGGGTCTTCCTCGTGAAGTTGTCGGATCGCATCGCAGTTCAGGCCGTAGCCCTCTTCCAGACGATGCGGGATGTAATAATCGACAGTCGCATTGGCGAGCCGCAGACAATGCCACAACTGACTGGTCGCGGTGACGCCATCGACGTCGTAGTCGCCATAGATCGTGATCCGCCGCCCCGACTTCACCGCCGCGACGATCCGATCCGCCGCTTCGGAGAGGTGCGGCATCAAGTCCGGTTCATGCAGAGCCATCAAGCTCGATTGCAGAAACGTCTCCGCCGCCGAACTGCTGGAGTGCCCGCGAGCCACCAACACCTGTGCGACCAGCGCCGGAACCCGCAACCGCTGAGACAACTCACGCACGGCAGCGGCATCATGCGGGGCAAATCGCCAAGGCTTCGGCATCGAAAGGCTCCTTCCAAGTTCAGCACGTCGAGTTCAGAACGTCGAGGCGGGATTACAACAGTCCC
Source organism: Planctomycetaceae bacterium (assembly GCA_046156195.1). GTDB lineage: Bacteria > Planctomycetota > Planctomycetia > Planctomycetales > Planctomycetaceae > SXKJ01. The sequence continues at coordinate 3,594 of JBJXEX010000185.1, forward strand.
ACCAACGCCGGGGAAGCGACTGTGCGATTCGCGCCTCGACCTCGTTCCGATGCTCCGCGTGGGAACGCGAACCTCGACGCTCCGAGCCTGTGAAGATTTAGAGCCGCGAGCGGACAGCAATGACACATTCGGTGAAGCCGTCACACCAACCCGAAGCGCAAGTTTGAAGTTCGCTCTTCCGAACAAATTCGACCGCGACGCCAAGACAAAGGCCCGAATTCGTTCGCTTCATTCCTTTGACCAGATTCCTTTGATTCGAATCCTTAATCCACAGTCACAAGTTAGTCCCTGGAATCAAAGGAATCTGGTCAAAGGAATTCCGACTGCGCACTTTCGTAGCCGCGTTCGCCAGAACGCGGGGTGTCCAAGCCCGCGTTCTGACGAACGCCGCTACAACGTGCGCTGTAGAACTAAGCGGCCTTGCTCTGGCAAGTGGCTTGGCCGCACAGACGGTCGCGGTGGCCAGTGCGATGTTGCTGCACCAGTCGTGTCAGTCCTTCGCTCAGCATGGGCATCGAGCAGTCGTACTCGGTGCGGAAGCGGCGCGTTTGCAATGAGACTTCGCCGCGACCGAAACCGGTCGGTCGCGCGGCCAACTCGCGAATCGTTCGCGAGGCAGGAGTGCTCAGCTCAAATGCCGAGGCCAATTGTTTCGCGAGCTGATACGGGCTGACTCGTTCGGCTCCCGCGATGTGGAAGACTCCGGTCAATTCGTCTTCGAGCGCCGGAGCCAGATAGTCCGCGAGATCGCTGGCGAGAATCGGCGTGCCGTGACAAATCGGATCGAGTTCCAGCGTGCGGTTGTTCTCCAACGCGGAGAGCAGTGATTCGAGCCAACCGCTCTGTCCGGCGGGACTCCAACCGAAGGCGTTCGTGCGGACGATCAGCGACTTCGCACAGATTTCTTGGACGCTCGATTCGATCCGTCGAATCTCGATCGCGGCCGGACTCGGACAGAGCGCGCTGCATTGCTCGTCATGAAACATCCACGGGCCAGTGAAGACCGCGTCGGAAGAGATCATGGTGAAATGGCAGTCCGCGTTGGCGGCGGCAGCAGCCCACAACTCGGCGTCCGCGTTGGCGAACGACGGGTTGGCGTAGCCGCGTTCGCCAGAACGCGGGCCTCCGAGACCGGCTGGCTCCCAAGAGGATCGCGCGGCCGCGCCGCAGAAGACAATGTGCGTTGCTCGCGTTCGCTCAAGACACTGACGGATCCCCTCGGCCGAATGCTGATCGAGGCTCGCGCTCTCGCATCCGGGCAGACTGCTGGCTGAGCCAACTCTGAGTCCGAAGACTCTCGCCACTTCCGACCAAGTCGCGGCCAGGTTCGCACCGACGACGGACTCGACACCGACGATTAAGAATGTATTCACGCTCAGCCTCCCTGCAAACGCGTGTGAGAAAAAATCACCGAACGACAGCGCGTTCGGTCTCGCGCGGCGGTTTATAGAGCTGCCTTCGGAATCGCCACAACGGGAATCTCTGAGTGACGACAGGCAGAAATCACGCTCAACCCTCGTCTTGCTGCTGTTCTTTGAATCGGCATAGATTCCCGCCCCTTCCGGCCGGGGCTGGCTCGGCTGCAACCGTTGAGATCGCAAGCGAGAGTTTCATGCCGGCTGAATCATCCGATCGTCACGCGACCGCGTTGAGCGAATTCCTGCGGTCGTGGACTCGACTGCTGGTGGCTCGACCGTGGATTTCGGTGTTGCTGTTGATCGCGGTCTGCGTGGTCAGCGGCTTCTACACCTCGCGGAACTTGCAGTTCAAAAACGACCGCGACGATTTGATCGATCCGCAGGCGGACTTTCACAAACGCTGGTTGAATTACACCAAGAGCTTTGGCGAAGCCTCGGATATCGTCGTCGTCGTCGAGGGACTCGTGCCCGACGACATCGTCCCGGTGCTCGACGACTTGGGTCAGCGGCTGAATGCCGACGAGGCCCACTTTCGCAGCGTGCTGTATCGCATGGAGCACGATCCGCTGAGACGCAAGGGGCTGCAGTTTCTGTCGCCCGAGCAGTTGGAAATGTGCCTGACGCAGCTCCGCGAGTTGCGGCCCGTCATTCAAGGGGACTGGGACACGGTCAATTTGGAACGAGTCGTCTCGCAGTTACTGCATCGACTCAATTTGTTGCACTTCAAAGCGGCGGCCACCGGCCCGGATGAATCCAACTTGCCCGGTCCATCGACCGATGACCTGATCCAGTTGATCAGCCAGCACGTCACGTCGCTGGCAACCAGCATGACCGCCGCGTTGAAGAATCCCGATGACGCTCGCAATCCGTGGCCTCAGTTGATCACCGTCGATGGGGACTTGGCCGAAGCCGCCTCCAAGCCGACGTACTTTCTGAATGAGCGCGGCACGCAAGGCTTCTTGCGAGTTGTGCCGATCGTCGATCGGGCGGACTTCAACGGTGCGACCGCTGCGATTGAGCGAATGCGTCAGGTCGTCGCCGAAGTGAAGTTGGATCACCCGCATGTTCGGATTGGACTGACCGGCATCCCCGTGTTGGAAAACGACGAGATGCTCCGTTCGCAGAAGGACATGACGCTCTCGACGATCGTGTCCTTCTTGGGTGTGCTGGCTCTGATGCTGGCGGGGTTTCATGGCATCCGGCATCCGCTGATTGCCGCCGCGATGCTGGCAGTGGGGATGATCCTGTCGTTCGCGTTCGCGACGGCCGCGGTCGGGCACCTCAACATCTTGTCCGCCTCGTTCGCGCCGATCCTGATGGGCTTGGGCTGCGATTATGCCATTATGTATCTGTCGCGATATCTGGAGCTGCGTCACAAAGGCCAAAACCTGGACACCGCGCTGGAGAACACGTCGGCCTCGGTCGGAGCCAGCATTCTGACGGTCGCGATCGTCACGGCTCTGGCCTTTTACTGCGCGACATTCACGAAGTTCTTGGGGATCGTGGAGCTGGGGATCATTTCAGCGGGCGGGATCGTGCTGTGTGCGATCGCTTCGTTCTTCGCGCTGCCGCCGCTGGTCAAAGTGGTCGATCGAAACGTGCCGCTCGCCCAATTGCCGACCCCGATCCAGGGCAATGCGTTGCGTTGGACGATTTACCAGCACCCGTGGAGGGTCGCGATCGGCAGTCTGTTATTGCTGGGATATCTCGGCAGCTTGGCGTTTGATTGGAGCGGCGGCCTGCCGAAGTTCGCCATCAAGTACGACTACAACTTGCTGAACCTGCAAGCCAAAGGGGTCGAGTCGGTCGATTGGCAAGCTCGCATCTTTCAGGAATCCAACGGTTCGTTGCTGTATGCCGTGTCGTTGGCCGATTCGCCCGAACGTGCTCGCGAGCTGAAACGCCAATTCGAGGAGTTGCCGACCGTTCGCAAAGTCGAAGAGCTGGCGTCGCACTTGCCCTCGACGAATCTGGCGGAGACCAAGCTGCTGATTCAAGCGGTGCATTCAGAGGTCTCGCGGCTGGCTCCGGTGAGCTACGAACCGCGCGAGGTCAATCCCGAAGCGCTGGGACAATTGATCGAGCGGCTGTTTCAAAGTCTGTCGCAGAACGAAGAGTCTTGGGCCAAGCAAGCGGCGACCGCGCTGGACGAATTCCTCGACCGCTTCGAGCGATTGCCGATCGAACGCCAAGTCCGATTCTTGAACGAGTTCCAAGCGCGGATGAATCTCGCCTTGCACGGGCAGTTGCAGGCACTGGCCGCGGCTTCCGATCCAGAGCCGATCTCGTTGCGAGATTTTCCGCCGGAGTTGGTCTCGCGATTCGTCAGTCCCAATGGGATCTGGCAGTTGCAGATTTATCCCAAGGAACAAGTCTGGGACATCGAACCGCTGCGCCAGTTCGTGGAAGACGTCCGCTCGGTGGACCCGGACGTGACGGGGACTCCGCTGCAAAACTTTGAAGCCTCCGGGCAGATTCGGCAGAGCTATCAAGACGCGGCGGCCTACGCGCTGTTGGCGATCTGGATCACGCTGATTGTCGACCTGCTCGGCCGTCAGCAAGCGCTGCGAGTGCTGATTCCTCCCGCTCTTGTGATTGGTGTCGTGTGGTTGGTGGCTCGCGGATTTCAGATGAACGTCAACTGGACGCTGCTCGGCGGGCTGTACTTGGCGATGACGGTATCAATCACTTGGCTGATCGATTCCGCGACCGTCGGTCACAGCCTGTTGGCGTTTCTGCCATCACTGGGGGGAGCGGCCATCATGTTCGGCGTGATGCGTTTGATGCACGTCGATCTGAACCCCGCCAATCTGATCGTACTGCCGCTGCTGCTGGGACTGGGCATGGATGGCGGAGTCCACATGGTTCACGACTTCCGCTTGCAGACCGAGCGCCGCTACCGCATCTCACCGAGCATCATCAACTCACTGGTGCTGACCTCGACGACCACGATTGTCGGCTTCGGCAGTATGTTGCTGGCGGCGCATCGCGGGCTGTATTCGTTCGGACTGGTGCTGACGATTGGCGTGGCGAGTTCCGTGTTCATCGCGCTGGTGCCGCTGCCCGCCCTTCTCACCCTGCTGGATCGCCGCCGCCGCGAGACGATGTTTCGTCAATCGCGAGTTGTCACCGCGCCGGCTCAAACGCCAAGCAGTTCGATTCCCGCGGCGCGCGATCCAGTTCATTTCGTGGCCATACCCAAAGCCTGACCCCTCGCTTGATACATGAACTCCTGCCATTCACCTCAGCTTTTGTACGCGGCGGTGCCGTGAATGTTGTTCTTTCGTGGCGTGTTGATTCAGCTCACCGGTCCAAGATTTTGCCTCATGTGGGAATCTCACCGTGGAACCCAAGACGATTCACGATCAAATTGGTCGCCACAAGCGGGTTGTGCTCAGTTCGCACGCCAGAGAGCGAATGTATGAGCGAGGCATTTCCGAGCAGGATGTTTTGAAGGCATTGAAAAATCCAACACAGACCGGACTTCTTACAGTCGAGAATAGAACGAGAGTCCGTAAGAATAGGAAATCCAACACGCCAATCGACGTGGTTTTCACTTCCGACGGCGAGGCAATTACGGTGATCACGGCGATGACCGTAGCCACCAAAGGAATCGGAAAATGAAGACGGCACAATCAGACCACAGCTTCAACGTCTCATTTGAGGTCAACCATCAAACCGGTGAGGTTCTGGCCGCGTATTTTCGGATTCGGAAAGGACACTCTGTGGAGACGCGGGAGTTTGCTCAAGGCGCGGTATTCGCCGACTACAATCGGGATGGAAACCTGCTGGGAATCGAAATGCTGGCTCCGTGCAAGGCGTCTGTCCTCAACAAAATTGCGGCACCAGAGCCGACCGTCAAGAAGTTTTTGAAGCGTGCTTCCCCGCGAGAACTGGTCACGCCCTGAAACTTTCTGTGTGAACGAAAAAGGCCGGAGCAACATTCTCCGGCCTTTTTCTTTTTCGCGTCGTTTCCTCACTGCGCGAAACGGTTCACTCTGGCGTATCATCCCCGCCCAGCCCGGTGCCGCATTGATGGGCTTGATCTCGGCACACTTCTTTTATGTCGCACGACAAATCGTCTGAGGACGTGGATGACACGTCCGGCCCTGATCCGAAACCGGAAGGGCGAGACCGCTTCACTCGCACACGCGGCAACGAAAAACTGCGGAGGCAGATTGTCTTCGAGGCCGCTCGGCTGATGTACCGCCGCGAGGAGAAGGAGTACTACCGAGCCAAGCTCAAGGCCGCGCGAGCCATCTGCCAGGGCTGGGTGAAGCCCTCCGACCTCCCCAGCAACACCGAGATCCGCGATGAGATTCAGCGGATGGCGTACCTCTTCGAGGGGGACTCGCGGCATGACAAACTCCGCGACATGCGCATCGAAGCGCTTCGGCTGATGCGGCTGTTGTCGTCGTTCAAGCCCAAGCTGATCGGCAGCACGCTGACCGGTCATGTGCGACACGGCTCGGACATTGACCTGCACGTCTTCACGTCCAGCGCCGAATCGGTCGCGATGGTCTTAGACCAGGAGGGCCTGACGTTCGACATCGAGAGCAAACGAGTTCGCAAGCACGGCGAGGAACGAGTCTTCACTCACATCCATATTCAAGACCGATTCCCCATCGAACTGACGCTCTACCCGGTCGAGAAATTAGCGTATGTCTTCAAGAGTTCGATCTCCGGCAAAGCCATCGAACGAGCGTCGCTGGCCGAGTTCGAGCAACTGCTTCGCAACGAATACCCCGACATCGAACTCGATGCCGAGGTGCTCGACGCGGAGAGCAAGGTCGATCGCTTCCAAGTCTTCCGCTCGTTGCTGCTGCCACTCGAAGGAGTCGGCCAGTCCAAGAAGCATCACCCGGAAGGGGACGTGCTCTATCACAGCCTGCAAGTCTTCGAGTTGGCTCGCGACGAGTTGCCCTACGACGAAGAGTTTCTGTTGGCCGCGCTGTTGCACGATATCGGCAAGGGACTCGACCCCGACGATCACGTCGCCGCCGCGCTTGAGGCGCTGGGGGATTTCATCACGCCGCGCACCGCGTGGTTCATCGAGCATCACATGGAAGCCCACCTCGTCGCCGACGGCACGATCGGCTTCCGAGCACGCCACCGCCTGCGCGAATCGCCCGACTACGACGAGCTGATGCTGCTCCAAAAATGCGACCGAGGCGGCCGAGTCCGCGGGATGCAAGTCATGGAAGTCGATGAGGCGCTCGACTTCCTGCGCGAGTTGGCGCGCATGAATGGCTGACGCTCTGAGCCGAACGCGCTAGCGTCGGGCGATTCGCCATCCAACGTCGTCGCTCTACTCGAAGAACTCGCACACGCGCGCGGCGAATCCCGGCAGCGCTTCGGGAAACTCGACGACATCGTCGCCAGCGAGCTGTCGAGGAGCCGCGTCCGCAGTGTAAATCACCGCGAATTCGGCGATGGCATCCAGAACGCACACGGTCAGCACACCTGCCGCGAGGTACTCAGCAACTTTTGCCTGCAAGGCCGGCCAACGGTCATCGGCAGTTCGCACCTCGACCACCAATTCCGGGGCGACATCCAGGTATTCGCGCTGCGGGCGTGCTGCCTTCGGCAGCCGTTCATAGCTGCAATACGCCACGTCCGGCCCACGCACCGAGTCGGGATCGCGCTCCGTAATCACGCCGCTGTCATTGGAAAAGACCCAGCCAAGATGGTGCTGCCGGACGAATGCCGTGATCAAGAATGAGGCCGTGTTGCAAACCAGTCCATGCAGCGGCTTGGGCAAATTCATGCGAACGATCCTTCCACGAACTAACTCCATCGGTACGCCGTCGTCGGGTCGCGTGGAGAATTCTTCGGCGGTCATCAGGTCTGTCAGAACAGCGGGCATCGCGGTCACTCCCTCTCAGAAACTTTTCCGAATCGACTTCGGTCAAGGTTGTAACCCTCTCGCGGCACGACCGCGAGAAGTAAAGATAGAAAGGTCACTCCGAGGCTGTGAAGTTTTGGAGCCGCGACCGTGAGGGAGCGGTTGTCTTTAGGACTTAAAATCGCTCCCTCACGATCACGGCTGCCAAACCTCACAGCCTCGTCTACTTGGCCGACAACTTGCGATCCGCGAAGTCCAGGATGCGCTGCCAATAGCCCCGGTTGAGGACGTGCTTCTCGTCTCGGCGATACTGCACGATGTCACCGCAGTTGGCGTCCGTGAAAGCTTCGTCGCCGCTCACGAGTCCGCTGCCGACCAGTCCGCGACCGCCAAGAAACTTGTAGACCTTGTCGGCTCCCTTCAGCGACAGCATCGCGTTGTCGAAGTTGGCCCACTTGTCTTGATCTCCCTCGCCGTCGAACAGCGGACGCGGAGCCACCAGCGCGACCAACAGGTGCTGGTCGATCGGCAGCTTCGATTCGTTGCCACCGAACGGCACGAACGAGTCGCTGAACCAATGCGGAAAGACACGGTTGATCCGCTCGACCGTCTCCTGATCGTTGCCGCGATTGAGCGCCATGCCGCCGGTCCCCGACTGATGCGGTACGGAGAGCGCAATCCGTTCATCAAACGCCGCCGCGAACAACGCGGTCTTGCCCAGCCGCGAATGCCCGATCGCGCAGACTCGCGACTTGTCGATGTCCGGCCGCGTGACGAGGTAATCGACGACGCGAGAGACGCCCCAAGCCCAAGCTCGGATCGTCCCCCAATCCTGCGGGCCGAGCTTCTCTTGTCCCGCCGCCAAGTAGTGCGGATGAATGCCGTCGGTCAGTTCGGGGGTGTCGGGATCGAGGTCCGCGTTGTAGAGCGTCGCCAATGCGTAGCCCCGCTCGACCAGCAAGTCAGGGCACCAGACATCCTGTTGTGATCCGCGCCCTTTGTCGGTCGCACGTTCGTTCTCGACGCCGACACAACTCTTGTAGATCCATTGCGACGGCAGCGCGATCTGCGGATCGGCCAGCACCGTGTGATTGCCACAGAAGTTCAACCCAACAAAGACCGGAGCCGGCTCCTTCCGCCCGTTTGGCGTGATCAGCAAAAGATTGATCGGCGGCGCGGTCTTCGGCCCAAACTTGATCGTGACCTCACGCAGCGTCGCTTTGCCTCCGAGACATTTCTCGTCCGTGCGCACGATCGTCGCGGTGACGTTGTCCGGCGGCGGCGGAGCTTTGCCATACATGTAATGCTCGAAGAGTCCCTTCAATTCCGGACGTCGTTTATTGAACCAATCATCTCGCGTGCGAACCGGCGTGCCATCAAGCATCACCAGCGGATCGGGCAACTCCGGCCGAACGGGAAGCTGTTCGAAACTGGGAAACTCACCCGCCACAGCACCCGCGAAACTCAACCAGCCGACAACGCACAACCCGACGGCACAAATCACTTGAGACGAACGAGGCATGGCAACACTCCTGAGACATCAGTACGAAAGAACCGGACAACGATGACGATCAATGGCCGCAGGAAGCTACCGTGCCGTTCCCTCAGCGATGGCTGTGAGCCTCGTCGGGGAATGTCCCGGAGCGAACCTCGGCGACATATTGCTGAGCCGCGCGAGTCGCCTCCGCTCGCAGCTCGGCGAAGTGCTTGACGAACTTCGGATGGAAGCCGTCCGTCAGGCCGAGCATGTCGTAACTGACGAGCACTTGCCCGTCGCAATCGGGACCGGCACCGATGCCGATCGTGGGCACGGTCAGTTCGCGCGTGATCTGAGCGGCAATGTCTCGTGGAATCAGTTCCAGCAAGATGCCAAACGCTCCCGCTTCTTGAGCGGCTCGCGCGTCGGCCAGCAGTCGGTACTCGTCGCGCTGGACTTTCATGCCACCGAATTTGTGGACTGACTGCGGCTTCAAACCGACGTGAGCCATGACAGGAATGTCCGCTTCGGCCAGCGCGGTGATGGTGCGAGCTTGATTCTCGCCCCCTTCGAGTTTGACGGCGGCGGCACCGGTCTCCTTCAAAATTCGTCCCGCGTTTTCGACCGCTTGCGAGGGACTGACTTGAAACGTCAGGAACGGCATATCGACGATCACCAACGCATGGCGAACGGCTCGAGTGACGCACTTGGCGTGATAGATCATCTCATCGAGCGTCACGGGCAGAGTGGTCGAATGCCCTTGGATGACCATCCCCAAGCTGTCGCCCACCAGGATCGAATCGACACCCGCCGCATCGAACACCCCCGCCCAGGTGAAGTCGTAGGCGGTCAACATCGTCAGCTTCCGGCCTTCAGATTTGGCCTTCACGAAGCTGGGAACGGTCATCGTTGCAGTCGTCTTTGTCATGGCGAAGCACACACTATCCCGAACCGCCGACGAGTGCGAGCGCTCACCCACATGGATTCGCGGCGAAGCGTTCTGGAGCGTTCGCCCTCGCGGGCCCTGCATGGTCACAAATGGCCGGGACTTGTCCATAAGGCGAATGGTTTTTGGGAAAGCGGCGTCGATCCGCCGCACTCCAAGTTTACTCGTTGTGTTCCGAGCAGGCGTTGAAGAGCGGACGCCACTCGGCCCCCCGTTTCTTGAGGACGTTCGACAGATACTCCTGCCAGACGACGCGGTCTTTGTCTTCGTCTTTGACGACGGAGCCTTGCAGGCCGGCGGCGAGATCGTGCGGGCTGACTTCGCCGCTGCCGAAGTTCCCGGCCAAGGCCATGCTGTTGGCGAGGACCGATATCGCTTCGGCCGTCGAGAGGACTCCGCTGGGCGTCTTGAGCTTTGCTTTGCCGTCCAGCGTTTGGCCCATGCGCAGTTCGCGGAAGATGGTCACGACTTTCTCGATCGCTTCATCGGCGGGGACTTTCGCCTTGAGTTCGAGATTCGCCGACAGCTCGCGGACTCGTTTGCGGACGATGTCGATTTCGCTTTCGAGCGTCTTGGGAGTCGGCAGTACGACGATGTTGAAGCGGCGTTTGAGCGCGGCGGACATGTCGTTGACTCCACGATCGCGCGTGTTGGCTGTCGCGATGATCGAGAAGCCTTTAGCGGCGGGAACCTCGGTTTCGAGTTCCGGGATCGAGATCCGTTTCTCGGACAGCAGCGAGATCATCGCGTCTTGAACTTCCGAAGCGCAGCGGGTGATTTCCTCGAACCGCGCGAGTGAGCCGGTTTGCATCGCTCGGAAAATCGGACTGCGGATGAGTGCCTCGTGGCTGGGTCCGTGAGCGATCAGCATCGCGTAGTTCCAGGTGTAGCGAATCTGTTCCTCGGTGGTTCCGGCGGTCCCTTGAACGACCTTGGTGGAATCGCCGTTGATGGCGGCGGCGAGATGTTCCGAAAGCCACGACTTCGCCGTGCCCGGTTCGCCAATGAGCAACAACGCGCGATCGGTCACGAGTGTCGAGATCGCAATCTCCACCAGCCGCTGATGTCCGATGTACTTCGCGGAGATGTTGACGCCTCCGGCCGAACCGCCGCAGATATAGGTCAACACGGCTCGCGGTGACATCTGCCAACCGGGTGGCTTCTCGTACTTGTCCGCTTGGATGAGCGCGTTGATCTCGTGAGCAAACGAAGTCTCGGCGGGAGCACGCAGGATGTCGCCCTTGGTGGCGGGCGAAGCTTGGGGTTCGACGACTGAGTCTTTCTTTTTGGCCATGATTGGTTGCCTTCCCTGTTGGTTCTTCAGTCAACTTCGATCACCAATTCTGATCGAGTTCTCGCCAATTGACGAGCGGTTGCACTCATCGAAACTCACGCTCAAACTCCGCCGCTTGCCGCGTGTCACGCTGACGGTGATTGCCGGGCCATCCGTGGGAAGCCTTCCTCTTGAGTCCGCCACGACACCGATTGGTTCAATCATGGAAACTTATCAGCCACAACCGCGCGACACATCCGGCGTCAAACTGCCGGATGAAATTGTGAAGCTCACCGAAGATCTCGCGGAGCACATTCACGATAAGTGGGCGCAGCAACGAATTGCCGAGCATTGGAAATACGGGCCGCAACGCAATGACACCAAGCAGGAGCATCCCTGTTTGGTGCCGTATGACAAACTGCCGGTCACCGAGCAGGAGTACGATCGGACCACGGCGTTAGAAGCGCTGAAGGCCATCATCGCGCTGGGATACCGAATCGTCCCGCTGGCCACCTGCAATGCGGGGGAGAGTGGCCCGTCTCAACAGGAACAAGCTCGGGCGAATCAACTCGCGATGCTGACGAAGCTGCGGGCGATCAGCGGCACGAAGGAAGAACTGCCCGAACTGCTCAAGACCTGGGGTGCTCGCGACAACGACGAATTGATGTGGCAGGTGTCACCGGATCTGTATCGGCATCTCGGCCTGCGACTGCTGAAGTTGGGAGCCGCGTTACTGGCTAAGGAAGTCGTGCGAACCGCGCTGGGCTTCGAGATCACCGTCAATCAACAGAGCCACCATCCTTGGGCAAAGGATGTCGAACTGCGTCAGATTCAGGGAGTCATCCTGAATCGCACGGCCAATCCCGATGAGGCTCAGGTGGTGCTCAACGAGCTGTATCAGGAGGGGAACACGCACGAGGAGACGCTGGGGAATCTGGCGCGGACGTACAAGGATCAGGGCCTGATGGCACCGGTCGGCTCGCCACAACGACAGGCCGCGTTGCAGAAGGCACTCGATCTGTATTGGGAAGCGGCCACACGGAATCCGAACGCCTATTGGTCCATGATCAATGTCGCGACCCTAGCGCGATTGCTGGGTGATCACGCGCGGTCGCGATCCTTGGCGCGGCAAGTCCAAGAGATGTGCGAGCCGCTGCTTGAAGTCGCGCTGCGCGATCAACAGGACACCTACTGGCTGCTGGCGACGCTAGGAGAAGCGGCGCTGAACGGGGAGGACATGGTCGAGGCCGAGCGGCGCTATCGCCAGACGCGAGCCGTCGTGCAGCGCCACTTCAGCGATTTGAATTCCACGCGAAGGCACGTCGTCCTGTTGCTCGAAAGCCTGGTCAAGCCGCCGGAGCTTGTCGATGAATGGTTGCCTCGCCCCAAAGTGGCCGTGTTCGCCGGGCACATGATCGATGGTCAAAAGCGTCTCAAACCCCGATTTCCCGCGGAGCTGGCCGGTCCCGTCAAACGCACGATTTCGGAATGGCTGCAGCGGGAGCGAGTGGAGATTGGCTTCGCGTCCGCGGCCTGCGGTGGAGATTTGTTGTTCCATGAGGCGTTGCAAGAACTCGGCGGCGAGTCCCGAATTGTGCTGCCGTATGACGTCCCACAGTTCCGCGAAGACAGCGTCCAATTTGCCGGGGCCGAGTGGCTGACTCGATTTGACACGGTGCTGGAGAAGGCGACGCGAGTCGTGATGGCCTCGCCGCAGAAGATGGCGTCGGGCAGCATCTCCTACGAGTACGCGAACCTGATGCTGCACGGCTTAGCTTCCGTCCGCGCGACCGAACTGCAAACCGAACTGCTCGGATTGGCCGTGTGGGACGGTCAGCCGGGCGATGGTCCCGGCGGCACCGCCAGCGTCATCACGCGCTGGCACACGCTCGGTTTGCCGGTCTATCAAGTGGACCTCTCGGTCTCCTCTCCTCCTCCCCTCCTCCCCTCCTCCCCTCCTCTCCTTTCAACCACGCGAGCAAATGGCGAGTGCGGCGACGCGGAACGTGATCCCGCGCCGTTCGTCTTGCCCGTCATACGAAACACCAAGCCGCCGTCTCAGGTCTGTTATGGACCGGACGGTCGCGAATCGGGCACGCGCATCATGGCCATGCTGTTTGGTGATGCCGTCAACTTCAGCAAGCTGACCGAGGATCAAGTCCCACGCTTCGTGCAGCACTTCCTGACACCGATCGCCGAGCTGCTCAAGACACGATATCACCAGACGAATGTCGTTAAGAACACTTGGGGCGACGGGCTGTATCTCGTCTTCGATTCCGTCTCCGACGCGGGCAACTGCGCGCTCGACATCTGCGAGTTCATCACTCGCAATGTGCGTGAACAGCGTTGGCAGGAACTCGGTTTGCCGGAGCGGCTCAACATGCGGATCGCACTTCATGCGGGACCGGTTTTCGGCTGTACCGACCCGGTCACCGGCCAGCCCAATTTCACGGGGACTCACGTCAGCCGCGCGGCACGCCTGGAACCTCGGACGCCCGAAGGGGAGGTCTACGCCAGCGAAGCCTTCGCCGCGCTCTGTGCCGAACAACGCATGAGCGACTTCACTTGCCAGTACGTCGAACAACTCGCCTGGGCCAAACAGTACGGTTCGTTCCCGACTTATGTCGTGCGACGGTCAGCGTCGAAACTCACGACGCGGAGTGTCGTGCCACATTAGGCCCACCGCGCGACTTCCTGACGCGCCCAGCGGTCGAGGCCGAGTAACTCCGTCAGTGAGGGTGTGGCCGCGAAGTCGTGCTGATCGAGCACGGCTCGGCACGCGCGGGAGATGTCGCCGAAACGCAGACTGCCCGCCAGGAATCGTGCGACGGCCGCTTCGTTCGCCGCGTTGAGGACCGCTCCGCAGGTGCCGCCGCGCGACGCCACCTCAAACCCCAACTTGAGCGCCGGGAAGGCGTCGAGATCCGGTGGCTCAAAGTGCAGATCAAAGCTCTGTCGCCAATCGAGTTTCGCGGCGATGGACTCGCAACGATCCGGGTACGTCAATGCGTACTGAATCGGCAATCGCATGTCGGGCGGCGACAACTGAGCGATCACGCTGCCGTCCACGAACTCGACGAAAGAATGCACGATCGACTGCGGATGCACGACCACGTCAATCTGATCGTCCCGCAATCCGAACAGCCACTTGGCTTCGATGACTTCCAGAGCCTTATTCATCATCGTGGCCGAGTCGATGGTGATCTTCGGCCCCATGTTCCAAGTGGGATGCGCGAGCGCATCGGCCGGCGTGACGTGCTCAAGCTGTGCGAGCGACCGTCCTCGAAACGGCCCGCCGCTCGATGTCAGCACGACTCGTCGGACCTCTCGCGCCTGACCCGCTTGCAACGCCTGAAAGATCGCCGAGTGTTCCGAATCCACGGGCAGCAGCTTCGCGTTCTTTCGCCGAGCCAACTCCATCACCAGCGAACCGGCGACGACCAGAGTTTCCTTGTTCGCGATGGCGACGGTCTTACCACATTCCAGCGCGACCCACGTCCCGCGCAAGCCTGCCGCCCCCACGATCGCGCTGACCACGACATCCACTTCGGGAGCCGAGCACAACCGCTCGGTGCCACTCTCGCCGAACAGCAATTCCGTCCGCGAACAGAAGGCCGAGCGATCGACATCGGCTCGCAACGACTCGTCCGTCACGACCGCCCACCGCGGGTGCGTGGTCTGAGTCTGCTCCGCCAATTCCCGCCAGCGGCCATGAGCGGTGATCCCCGCCAACGACAGCCGGGCAGGCAGCGCGGCGAGCACTTGCAAACAGTTGGTGCCAATCGACCCAGTCGATCCCAGAACAGCGACCTGTTTCATGCGGCGAAATCCCTCGCGAATTGAGTGACCGCAAGGCTACCTGCTGGCCAGTGGAAGATGAAGCCAGTGAAACCAACCCACAACGCTCCTCGTGTCTCCCCATCCTCAACGACAACGCAGTCGATTTTCGGAGCAGGCGACGAATTTGAACAACACTCAAAACATTCGTCGTCTCCCTTCATTCGTCGGGCACTTGCTCGCACCTGACGGTGACACTGACAATCCCCGCCGCAAACCGGAGGCGACTATGAGCGATCCCTACTACCGCGTGCGAGTCACCAAAGATCATCTGGTCTTTAGCGCGGCTCACTTCATCACGTTCAACGGCAACATCTGCGAGCGGCTGCACGGCCACAACTGGCGCACCGCCGTCGAACTCTCCGGGCCGCTCGATGAGAACCGCTACGTCTTCGACTTCATCGCTCTCCGCGACGCCATGCAGAAGATCGTCAACGAACTCGATCATCACGTCTTACTCCCGACTCAGCATCGCCAGATCCGAGTCCAAGCCGACGAGCGCGAAGTCACCGCGACCTTCGAGGCTCGGCGTTGGATCTTCCCGCGCGAAGACTGCGTGCTGCTCCCCGTCGAGAACACGACCGCCGAAGAGATCGCCCATTGGATCGCGACTCGGCTGCGAGACATCGTGACTGCTCAACCCAACGCGAACATCGAAACCATCCAAGTCGAAGTCGAAGAGAACTTCGGCCAATGGGCCATCTGCCAACTTCCGGCCGAACACCCAAACCCGGCCGACAGCCGATAGCCGACAGCCGATAGCCGTTATACCGTTTTTTTGAATCCCAATCGGAGTCCATCATGTCCCATCGCCTGGCCCTCCTGACTCTCGTGTTGCTACTCGGCTCGCATTCACTTTCTGAGGCGATTGCTCAATTCGGTGGTGGTGGCGGAGGAGGCTTCGGAGGTGGCGGTGGCTTCGGAGGAGGCGGAGGACAAGGCGGAGGTGGTCAAGGTGGCGGTGGAGGAGGTGGCGGCTTCCAGCCGGCGGGTGGCATCACGATCGACGGCGATGGCGTCCTCACTTCGCCCAAGGCGAAGACGATCTCTCCCGAAGTCGCGAAGAAGCGGATGCAGGAACTCGCCAAGCAATACCTGCCCGAAGAGATCAGCCGCAGCAGTTCGTTGCGAAAGGTGTCGCTCGTCCGACTGGAGCGAGCGATCGCCGAGTTGCGAGAAAAAGATCAACCGGTGCCGGAGTCGATGCAGTACCTCGCCGGTTTGCAGCGGATCGACTTCGTCTTCGTCTTCCCGGAAACGAACGATCTCGTCATCGCCGGCCCGGCCGATGCCTTTGCTCCCGATCCAACCGGCCGAGCCATCAGCATCAGCAGCGGCCGGCCGGTGCTGCGGCTGGATGATTTGCTCGTCGCCATGCGCACCGCCGAACGGACCTCGCAATTCGGTTGCTCGATTGATCCGGTCGAGGAACGGCTGGCCGAGCTGCAACGCTTCGTGAAGGCCAACTCGAATGCCGTCACCGCCAACGCCGCTCAACAGCGATTCCAGCAGATGAAGAAAATCCTCGGCGATCAGGATGTCAAAGTCTTCGGCGTTCCCGATGACACGCATTTCGCGCAGGCACTGGTCGAGGCCGACTACCACATGAAGCTGATCGCCATCGGCTTTGAAGACCCGAAGGTGCCGGGCTTGAAGAGTCATCTCGCTCTCGTGCAACCGGGAACCAACAGCCTCAAGCGATGGTGGTTCATGCCGCTGTATGATTCCTTCAAGACCAGCGGCGACGGACTGGCCTATCAGTTCTCCGGCCAACGCTGCCAACTGATGTCGCAAGAAGAACAGGCCGACGCCTTCGGCAAACGCTCGGACGCCCCTTTCACTCAGGTCAGCACGCAGCTCTTCGCCAAAGGCTTCACCGAGAAGTTCCCAGAGCTAACGAAACGGATGCCGGTCTTCGCCGAGCTGCAAAATCTGTTCGACATCTCGGTCCTCGTCGCGCTGATGAAACGGGAGCAACTTCCTCAGAAAGCCAACTGGCAGCCGAGCCTGTTGCTCGACGACAGCAAAGTCCCCGTTCTGCGCGGCCCCGTTCCGAAGCACACCAAGACGTTGCTCAACATGAAGATGGCCAACGGCGGACTGGCCATCGGCTTGCTCAGTGGAGGTGTCATCATCGACAGCCAACACGTCATGACGAAAGCGGGCTTCAATTCCGAAAAGGCCAGCGAGGTCGCCAGCCGCCGCTCGAAAGAGACGCCCCCCAGCGACCTCGACGCCAAACGCTGGTGGTGGGATTGAGGCGGGAAGTCGGGAGAAATGTTTAACCCCAACGCCATCGGCGTGGGCGCGAGGGCCAAACGACTCCCGCGCACGCCGATGGCGTTGCGGTTAAACATCACAGGCGAGCCGCCTGTGCTACGTCACCGCTTCAATCACCACGCGCGCGACATCCAGCCCCGTCACTTTTTCAAACGCTCGCCAGCCGGGGACCGCGTTGACCTCGATCACGAAGCCGTTGCCGTCCCGATCGTACAAGATGTCGATGCCGGCGAACCGAGCACCCGTCGCTGCCGCCGCTCGCAACGCCCACTCCGCTTCGGTGTCCGTGACTACATGAGCCTCACCGCGAGCCGCGCGCGACACGTTCGTCCGAAAGTCACCATCCGACACTCGCCGCATCCCACCGAGCACTCGGCCATCCAGCACCAGCACGCGAACGTCGAACCCCGGATGATCGACGAAGCGTTGCAAGTACAAGACGGCATCCAATCGTTCGAGCGTCCGAAACGTCCGCAGCGCGAGGTCTGGATCGCTGACTCGCAAGATGCCGCGCCCCTCCGACCCGAAGATCGGCTTCACGACGACATCGCCACCGAGCCGCTCAAACGCCGCCAGCGCATCCTCCGAGTTCTCGCACACGATCGTCGCGGGTGTCGGTAGTCCCGCCTCTTCGAGCTTCGACGTTGTCAGATACTTATCCACCGCGCACTCGACCGACTTCGGCGGATTGAGCACCGTCACACCGCTCGCCTCCAACCGCGCGAGCACATTCATCCGATAGACGACTTGCTCGAGCGACCCCGGCGGCATCGTCCGAATGATGACCGCATCGAATGTCGTGAGGTCTGTGTCTTGTGCTGGTGAGCAGGACGGCGTCAGCCCCCCGGTGAGTTCGACACGAAACCGGGGGGCTAACGCCGCCCCGCTCGCCTGCATGGACGTCGGCCCGCACGCCGCCACGATCCGCGAAAACTCCAACCGCACGACCTCATGCCCCAGCTCACCACCGGCCCGCTGCAACTCGCGCACATACCAACTCTCCGAATTCCCGAGCACGCCGATCAGCACAACGGATGACTCCTCTCAATGACACTCGCGCGAACGATCCGCAGAACTGCGGATGAAGCACGACAACAATGTGAATCTGGTTCACAGTCCAAACGACCGCCGCAGAACATCCGGCGCAACACTGCCAAACGCCTGCACGCGCCCGGTATCGAGATTCTGAAACACGACCTCCGCCGGACTGAAGAGATGCGGGTCGATCTTGTAGAAGTCGCGTCCCGCGTCCTCAAAAATTTCCGCGAACGGTTTGCCATGCGCGGCCGAACCGCTCGATGGCACGCGCGCTCCGATCGCCGCAATCGACTCGTCATCACCACGCACCATCAAGGTCACTCGGCCGCCGTACAAGATCGCATCGTTCGTGCATCCGATCCCCGCGAAGTCATCCTTCGCCACCGGAGGCAACGGAGCGATCCCCACCGCCGAACGCACTCGCCACACATCGAAGCCCAATTCCAACAGCTTGTGCAGCGACGTCTCGACCGACCGAGCCACCACCTGAAAGTTTCCCGCGAGGCTCGCCGTGCGAGCCGCCAGCAGCACGGTCCTGTCTGCCGGCACTCCGGTCTTTTCGGCGATCAAATCAAAGACCTCGGCCGTTGGCAGCTTGCCGGTTTCGAGCACTCCGATCGCGTGCGAGGCCGCTTCTCGATACCCCAACTTCGCGAACAACTCTTCACGAGCCGCCGCCGCACGCATCGGCCCCGAACCCATCGCGAAAAACTTGCCGACGCTGATTTGCCACCCGGCATATTGGCTGAGCAAACAGGCTTCGACCGGCGAGTCCGTGACCACTTGCACCTGCGGCCAAGCGATCCCGCCAAGCTCACCCGGCACGATCCGCACTTCACCCAGTCCCGCCAAACAGACCTCGGCCAGGAGCCGCCCGGCGGCAAGACTCCCTTCCACCTTCACGCCGAGATCCACGACCTGACCGCCGTTATCCAGTTCCAGCAACGTCCCGCGCAGATCACCGATCCGCGAAAGCATCGGCTCGATCAACTCATTCGTTCGCTTATTGAGCATCATCCGTAGCACAGGCGGCTCGCCTGTGCCCCTTCTTTCTTTTTCTGTTTTTAAGTCTTCCGGGCCAACGAAACACAGGCGAGCCGCCTGTGCTACGGTTTTTTCTTCACGAACACCGGCAGCTCCTGTGGTTGAGTCCGCAAGCGATTCTCCGCCTGACAGCAATCGCACGGCTTGATCTCGTACATCGGGATCGAACAGATGTCGCACCAATAATCCATATATTGCCGAGTCCCCGCGTCATCGAACACGAAGATCATCAGCACCTGCAAGTACGGAGCGGCCTTCTGCCGTGTCCCCACCAGATCGACTCGCCGATCGCGCAATCGCTCATCCTGATAAAAGGCCCGCCCGCGCCAGTCCGGAACGATTGGAATCAGTTCGCCACTGTCCGACTCCAGCACGACCTGCGATTGGAATTCTTCGGACGCTTTGACCCCGCGCCGCTTCAGAGCCTCTTGCAGGTTCACGACCTTGCCGCTGAAAACTTCCTTCGTGTTGTCTTCTTTGACCTTCGCAGTTGGCTTTGAGACCGCAGTCGATTCCGAGGTCTTGGCTGGTTCTTCATTCGCACGCGGTGCCGATCGCGAAATGCCGAACCCGGTAAGCCCCACAGCTAACAACAGCACTAGCACCACCGGACGAAACCGGCCATGACTCTGCAACAAACTCGGTGCCTCTGGCGTCATGCTGCTGACTCAAAACACTTCACAATTCTTGTCTTCATTTTTTCTGTCAGCTCTTCAAGTACATCACAATCGCCAATGTCCTGCAGACTCTGGTAAGGATGAAAATCGTTTAACGGCAAGCCGAAGGCGTTGGCGAGGCGGATTTGGCCTACGCCTTCGGCTCGCCGTTAAACGATTTTCGGAGCAGAAGAGGACAGAAAAAAACGGAGTGAGTTACTCGCCCGACTTGCCAATCACGACCAATCGCAACGCGACTTTCGCTCCGCCCTTGGCCGACAACACGGCGCTGAGCATCGTGTGATCCTTATCGCGATCATGGGTCAGAGTCGGCTTCTCGACCGGTTTCTCGATCGGCAACAGCGAGAAGATCGCCGGGTGCGTCGATCCTGCCGTCTTCGAGCTGCGTTCCGCCAATGCTTTGAACGCCCCGATCGGACTCACATCGACGTCCATGGCTGCCGGGATCGCCAAGAGAAAATCTGACAGGTCGCTCGTGCCGACATGATTGCCGTCTTCTGGCTGCTGACCGTATCGCAGAGTGAAGACTCCCGGCTTGATCTCCTGACCGCGGAAGTCGGTGTATTTCTTCTTGGCCTGCACCTGCAAAACACC
The DNA here is from genome assembly GCA_046156195.1 of Planctomycetaceae bacterium. Lineage (GTDB taxonomy): Bacteria > Planctomycetota > Planctomycetia > Planctomycetales > Planctomycetaceae > SXKJ01. The sequence goes on from JBJXEX010000185.1 coordinate 24,023, forward strand.
GACCAGCTCACCCGGTGCGAACGGGTACTTCACGTTGAGCGTCGGTTTGAAGTTGGCTTTCATCGGCACTTCTTTGACCCACCACACCGAGCAGACCGCCCCTTCCTGACCGACGACGGACTGGCCTTTCGGATCCATGACGGCCGCGACTTCTTTCGACAAGCCTTCTGGCAACGCCGCCACCGCTTCCAACTGACTCTCCGCTCGTGCGGAACCGGCCTGCGACCACAACACGGCGGACAGCACCACCGCGATCAGCTTTCTCAAACGCATGACAACAAGTCTCCTGAGGAGGATTTCCGAGTGAAGATTTTCAATCACGATGGTGGCGATGGTACTCGTGCCGCTTGCCGATTTCATCAAGCAGAACCGCTCGGCGAATCGGGCGCATCGAAGACTGGTGGCGGAATCGGCTGGATCTCGCGAATCGGAATCCGCTTGTCACTTTCAAGATTGGACCGCGTGCGGGGCGGTGAGAATCTCCTTCCGTCTGGACCAATCCTGTGTCTGAAAGAGTCCATCACAGGAATGGCACTCACTCCAGTTTTGCGATTGGGCGAAGTCTTCTGGCAAATTCTTGTCGCCCGAATTTGACACCTCGCGTGGCTGACCTAGGTTTTGGGTGACAATGCTGATGACGGCTCAAATGGTGATCACCAACACAACGAGCCGTGGTCAGTTCGCGAATCAAGGCACAGCCAAGAAACGCGAGAGAGTTCGGTGGCCACCGAGCATTCGACGTCAAACCGAAGCCTGAGAGACTTCGGTAAACCCAACCTATAGATCATCAAAACATCAAAGAGAAAGAGAGCTTCCCATGAACCTTTTGAAGAAATTCCTCGCGTCAGAAGATGGCCCGACCGCTGTTGAGTACGCCGTTATGTTGGCCCTGATCGTTGTGGTTTGCATCGGCACGATTACCGCCGTCGGCACGAAGGTTGACGACTCGTTCAACGCCACCAAGGCCGCTCTGCCGTAGTCAGCAGTGGGAGCAACGCCCCACCGTGCAATTTGATGCCGCAGGTCTCGCCGAGGTTCGCTTCGGCGGGACGGCGGCTTTTGTTTGTCTCGAAATGCTGACCCCCCCTCCGACTGAGTGGAAACAACTCTCAGTACGAGTTTGATGGCTCGCTAAACCATCGTGGCAAGGGCATGTGATTCCGTGAATCGACTCCTGAGATTTCTGAAATCAGAAGATGGCCCAACCACCGTTGAGTACGCCCTGATGCTGGCTCTGATCTTGCTGGCGGCGTTCAGCACGCTCACCGCGTTAGGTTCGCGGTGCGGTGCTTCGTTCGACGCGGCTCGACGGTACTAAGAAAGGTGTGTGCGACATGATCGGATCTTGGCTGAACTTGGAATTGATGCAGCTCACGGAACTGTTCACGACGGCGTTGGTGGCGATGGCCTCGACGGCAAGCTGGCTGTTCCTGGCTGGACGACCGTAGTGAGATTTTTGATTTTTGATTTTTGATTTTCGATTGCCACCGCACTCGTTCAGCGGAATCGAAAATCAAAAATCGAAAATCAAAAATCCCCTCTCCTTCCCCACGAAAGGCTCCTCGAACATGGACTGGCAAGAACTGTTGTTGAATCACTGGCACGTCAAGGTGGTGACGATCGTGTTGATCGTGGCCGCTTGGATCGATGGCAAAGAGCTGCGCGTGCCGAACTGGATCACGTTCCCGATGGTGCTGACCGGACTGGCTTACAACCTGATCGCGGGGGGCATGGGGAGTTGGAACAGCGGCTTGGCCGGCGCATTGCTCGGCACGGTGGTCGGACTGGTGACGTTGTTCTGGCTGTGGATGCTGGGCGGCATGGGCGCGGGAGACGTGAAACTGATGGCCGGTATCGGCGCGTGGCTCGGTCCCGTGGTCATCCTCGAAGTCTTCGTGGCGACGGCGATCATCGGCGCGGTCATGGCCGTCGTGATGGTCTGGATGCAGCGAGATTGGAAGCGGCACACGACCAACTTTCTGGTCATCCTTCAGGAATGGGGTGAGATGAAGAAGCTGGGGGTCGATGGGGTGGCCAAGATCGCGGCGGAACGTAAGCCGACGATGCGGTTGCTGCCGTATGGCATTCCCATTTGCTTCGGAGCGATCGCCGTGTTTGTGTACGACGGGATGTTGATCTAGCACGACGGCCGATCTTCGTCGCCGCGTTCGCCAGAACGTGGGCTTAGACGCCCCACGTTCTGGCGAACGCGGCGACGACGTGCGCCGTCTCCCAAGTCCGGCGACCACTGCCGGTTGTCCTCTCCCCATCCGGGCCTGCCCATTGGTCTCTACACAATTGAGGTTGGTTGCGGCCATCACACCGCACCCAAAGAGTCCCCGCGAGCGTCAAAGCCGTTATAGGCTGAAGAGTTTGCCCAGACGGTGCCGATCATACGAAGGAAGGCTGAGTGTCCCATGCGACCGAAGACATTGGCTTTGTTGGCTGTCGCCGCAGTGTGCGGCTTGGTGGCCATGATGGGAGTTCAACAAGTCCTCTCCAAGCAAGGGGGCGACAAAACCGAATCCGGCCAAGTGTTGGTGGCCAAAGCGGAGATCATGCCGGGCCAGCCGCTCGACAACACCAACGTGGAGTTCAAAAGTTTTCCGGCGGGGACCATCCCGGCGGGTGCCATCGTCAACAAGGAACAGTTTCAGGAACGGACGTTGAAGGTTCGCGCCTTCCCCGGCTCCCAGATTCTGGAAGCCATGTTGGATAAGAAAGGAGCACGCAGCGCGGCGAGCGAAGTGCGCGACGGAATGAGTATCGCGTCCGTTCCCATCGACCAAACGATGACCGGCGTCGGACTGATTCTTCCGGGCGATCATGTGGATGTGCTCGTGACCTACAAACCGGTCGGATCGCGAGACGTCGCTGGCCTGGGCAAAGAGGTCAAGACGGTGCTGGAGTACGTCGAGGTTTTCGCGATCGACGGCGTGCGCGACGCCAACTTGCTTCCCAAGCCGGGTGATCCCAAAGCGGTGCCCATGAAAAATGTGCAACTGCAAGTCACCGGCGAGCAGGCTCGGAAGCTCAACCTCGCCCGCGATGTCGGCACGATCTATCTGACGCTGCGAGCCATGAACGACAAGCATCGACTCGAAGACAAGGAGTTGTTCGATCCGACAGCCGCCGAAACGGCCGTGGTCAAAAAGAGTGAGGACCGAACCAACATTGAGGACCGAGATCTCTCGCCACCGGTCGTCGTTGTCAAACCCGTACCGGAAGTGAAGCTCGATCCCAAAACGGGCAAAAAGAAATGGGCCATTGAAATCATTGCCGGTGCCGATCACCGGGTCGAAGAAGTCGATGTGCCGGATGAGGATCCCCAGACGCTGAACGCGGCCAAGGGGTCATAGGAGAATTTTTGATTTTTGATTGGTCTCCATCCCGCTTGCTTGGATGGTGAGCCAGTTGGCGAGCGGGGCGGCGTCAGCCTCTCGGTAGTCGCGATCTCGGCGGAAAACCGGGGGGCTGACGCCGCCCCGCTCGCCTGACTGTCATGTTTCACCGACTCGGAGAGTCGGGCAACGACGGACACAGTGAGATCACAAAGAGACGAGGTGCAGGGATGCGCTGGTTACATCAAACATTTCTGATCGCGCTGCTGTCGAGCAGCGGCCTCTTGAGCAACACTCTGCACGCGCAGACTCAGAACCAGTCCGCCGAACAATCGGCGGCCGCCGCGGACAATGAGGCGGCCATTCCGATCACCGCCTATCGCACGCAGGTCGAGTTGATCGAAAAGTTCTCCAAGGTCTTCGAGACCAAGAACTTCATCAAACGAGTCAACGGCTTCGACCCTTTGGTGCTGAATATCACCGCGCTCAGCCCCAACCGCATCAGCGTCACCGGACTGATTCAGGGGCTGACCAGCTTGGTCATCACCGACGACTCCGGCAACAGCTTCACGATCGAGGTGATGGTCAAAGGGGATGCTCGCCAGTTGCAGGCCATCATTGACCGCAAGTTCCCGAACTCTTCGATCGAGGCGTTCAAAGTCCAAGAAGCAGTCGCGCTGCGAGGCTGGGTCACGCACCCGGAGCACATCACGCAAATTGTCGAATTTGCCGAGCAATTCTATCCCAAAGTGCTCAACCAGATGCGGGTCGGCGGAGTCCAGCAGGTGCTGCTGAAGGTCAAGGTGATGGAGGCTCAACGCTCGGTCATCCGCGAACTGGGCATGAACTTCACCTACGTCAATCGCAACGGTTATTTGAATAGCTCGCCGGGTTCGATCACCTCGCTGGGGGACGTCGCGTTGCCGTTCTTGCCGGGTGTCCCCTCCGTCACCACGACTCCCAGCACCATCCGCAATGCGACGGGATCGTTCGGCATCATCGGCAACAACAACATCTTCAATGCCTACATCACGGCACTGCGCGACGAAACCTTGCTGAAGATTCTGGCCGAGCCGGAAGTGGTCGCGACCAACGGTCGTCCGGCCACGCTGCTCTCCGGCGGCGAGTTCCCGATCATCGTGCCGCAGAGCTTGGGGACCGTCAGCATTCAGTTTCGTGAGTTCGGCGTGCGTCTGGAGGCCTGTCCGATTGTGCTCGGCGGAGGCAGCCTGCGATTGGAACTGCAACCGGAGGTCAGCGAGCGAGACTTGGCCAACGCCGTGACCATCAACGGCACTACGGTTCCCGGACTCACCGTTCGCCGAGTCAACACGCAAGTTGAAATGAAGTTCGGGCAAACCTTGATGCTGGCGGGATTGATCTCGAACCGGCAGCTCGCCACGACTCACAAGATTCCGTTCCTCGGCGAGTTGCCGTACATCGGAGCCGCGTTCAGCCGCAAGAGCTTCACGGACGCCGAGACCGAAGTGGTCATCACGGTCACTCCCGAGCTGGTCGCTCCGCTGGACGACGGCCAAGTCCCCTGCGGAGGCCCCGGCCAATTCACCGACGCGCCGACCGATCGCGAACTCATGGCCTATGGCCTGATCGAAGTTCCCAAGCTGGCCGAGCGTTGTCCGACTTGCGTTCCGGGACAGGCCGGGCCGTATGTGGTCCCCGGATTGAAGTCCTCCGACCGTCCCACCGATCGCCAAGATTTGGCAACACCCCCCGCGCCGACGGAGGCCGACACTTCCGAGCAAGCTCGCCGATTCGCCGCTCAGATGGCCGCACGGCAGAAGAATCCATCAAGCAGCTCCGGTGTACGACAAACCAACTACGACGAGGCCGCGGCAAAGGCTCGCGCCAGCGAAGCGACTCGCGCTCCCGCTCCTGCCAATCGCTCGACGTCCACGTCTGCGACTCGAACCAGCAATAGCGCCGCCGCCAATCGCAACAGTCCTGCCAACGGCACAACGTCCAACAAACCGGACTCAAGCACGAGTCGCAAAGGCAAACCCGGACTCATCGGGCCACCCGCCCGGTGATCCGGGAGATTTTTGATTTTTGATTTTTGATGGCAGATGGCAGATGGCAGATGGCAGATGAGCCGACTCGAACCAATGCGATGTGCAAAAAGTGTTCTCGGTGATTTGTCGCGTCTCTGTGGTGTTCGCCGTTTTGGAATGTGAAGGCAAAACTCCGCAGAGTTGCGACAAAGCACAGAGAAAGCACAGTAAGAAGCCGCATATAGAATCCGCTACAGACGCCGAAGTTTCCATTTTCCATTTTCCATTCGCCATTCGCCATTCGCCATTCGCCATTCGCCGTTCGCCGTTCGCCGTTCGCCATTCGCCATTCGAGACCCCTCCCCGATCAGAAGTGACCCCGCATTATGAAAGTTGTCCGACTCGCTCTGGTGGACCCCAAAGATTCCAGCCGCGCGTCGCTGAAGAATCTGTTGCTGGGCATTGATGCCGTCTGGTTGGAGGCGGAATGCTCGAGCTACGACTACTTCGTCGATGTCGTGACGCAGACTCAGCCGGACATCGCGCTGATTGCGATCGACGCCGATCCGAACAAAGGGTTGGACCTGATCGCTCAAATCGCGGCCAACCAGCCGGGCTGCGCCACGTTGGTCATCAGCGCTTCGCAGGAAGGGAGCTTGATTCTGCGAGCCATGCGGAACGGCGCGCGAGAATACCTCAGCCTGCCGTTGCGACTGGAAGATTTCCTGTCCGCGTTGGACCGCATCCAGCAGACGACGCATAGCCGCACCGACGAGGGACGCACGAAATCCGCGCAGGTCATCACGGTGGCCGGCGTCTGTGGCGGAGTCGGATGCACGGCGATCGCGGTCAACCTGGCCTGTATGTTGGCGGTGAATCCCAGTAATAACGTCGCGGTGATCGACCTCGATCTGGCTCTGGGAGATGCCGACGTCTGGCTGGACATTATTCCCGACTACACGATTCAAGATGTCGCCGACAACATCAGCCGTCTGGATTACGCCCTGCTGAAACGCTCGCTGACGAAGCATTCCTCCGGGGCTTACTTGCTTCCTCGGCCGGTCCAGTTGGATGAGCGTGTGACGATTTCACCAGACGAATTGCGGCGCGTGATCGCTCTGCTGAAGGCCACGTTCACGCACTTGATTCTCGACGTGAGCAAGAGTTTCACCGCGTTGGATCTGGCCGCGATGGAGTGCTCGGACAACGTGTTGCTGATCTCGCAGCTTGATCTGCCGTGCTTGCGGAACGTCGTCCGCTTGATGCAATTCTTTGATCAGCGTCCCGGCCTGCCGGACAAGATCAAGATCGTCGTCAACCGCATGGGGCTGCAAGACGCGAACATCAGCCTCAACAAAGCTCTGGAAACGATCGGGCGTGAAATCTATTTCCAACTGCCGAACGATTACGTTTCGATGGTCGAGTCGCGGAACAACGGTGTCCCGCTGATGACGCACGCTCCGAAATCGCGCATCGCGAAAGCCATCGAACAGTTCGCCCAGCTCCTCGATCCGCCCATCACGGACGACGACAAGCCGGCGGAACCGGTCAAAGCCAAGAAGGGGCTGTTCAGCTTCCTATCGAGCGCGTCCCGCTAAGGACGTAGCTCAGGCGGCCCGCCTGAGTCGCGTCGCCGTTGGCGACGTCGATGCAGGCGAGCCGCCTGCACAACGAAAAAGGGGCCGCCGCGAATTCCCGCCATTCGCAGCGGCCCCGGACCCTGAGTTGTGATTGAGCGACTTAGTTCGGGATGCCCAGCAGCGATTCCTCTTCTTCCAGGATGACGATACGGGGCGTGACCATCAGCATCAGGCTTTGCGTTTCGCGGCCGACGCCGGTGTTCTTAAACAGTCGGCTGATGTACGGAATCTTGTTCAGAATCGGCACACCGGCCATGTTGCGGCTTTCGCTGAGCCGTTTGACACCACCCAGCAGAACGGTCCCGCCATCGGGAACGGCCACGGTTGTCAGCACGGTTGTCTGAGCGACGATCGGTTGTTGCACGGTGATTTCGCCGGCACCCGCCGCTTGGAAACCTCCTTGCCCACCACCTTGGCCACCTTGACCTCCGCCGAATCCACCTTGGCCACCTCCTTGACCACCTTGGCCGCCGAAGCCACCGATACCGCCGAACCCAGTCTGTGCCGCGACGGCCAAGTCTGCTCGGTCACCCATCGCTTGGCCGAACATTCCGTGGTTGTAGATCCCGTCATAGCTCACACCGACACCGCCGCCGATGCCGCCGAAGCCTTGCTGACCACCACCTTGGCCGCGTTGGCCACCTTGACCACCTTGACCACCTTGACCTTGCTGACCCTGTTGGCCTTGGCCACCCGCTGACACGAACGTAAACGCTTGGACTTCGCGGATCACGGAGAACTGCGGAGTCACCGCCAACCGGACATACCGGCGATCCGCCGAGATCACCGCTTGCACGCTCATTTGAACTCCATCAAACACCGGAGTGATGATCGGCTGATAGCCCACCGCGAATGCTCCCACCACGGGAATCAACTGAGTCACGAACGGACGCTGGGCACCATCGAACACGGTTCCCGTCTGCCCGTTGAACAACGTCACTTTCGGAGCGGCCATGATGTTGTTGCGGCGATCCCCTTGAGCGGCATTGATGAAGAAGAACGTCTCGATGTCGCTGAGGATCGCGAACCCGATATTCACACCCGCGTTCGCATCGAACCGGCCGAAGTCCGGCACACCGATGCCGAACGAGCCTTGTCGGAACGCGATGTCCATGTCTTGCGTGAATGACTCCGAGCTGCCCAAGCCGACCACGGTCGGGCCACTGCCATAGTTGTCGCGATCCGTGAGTTGTCGAGACGGGCCGGGGGTGAAGAACGAGGGACCGGCACCTTGCTGACCCTGTTGGCCTTGCTGACCCTGTTGGCCCTGCTGACCCTGTTGACCCTGTTGCTGAGACGATTGAATCGAACCGAACGGCGGGATCGGGATCAAGCCACCTCCCTGACCCTGTTGGCCACCGCCCTGACCTTGTTGTCCCTGTCCGCCACCGCTGATCAAATTCGGACCACCCAGGCTGTCCTGCAAATCGAAGTCGAAATCGACGCCGACTCGTTCAAAGAAGTTGTCCGACACTGACACGAACCGGACTTCGATAGTCACTTGCAGGTCTTGCAGGCGGCGGAGTTGTTCCAGCAGGTCGCGGATTTCGTCGTGAACTTTCTGAGTCTGTCGGATGACCAAGCTCAGCGTCGTCTCGTTCCCTTTGATGTTTCCCAAACCGCCGACTTCCAGCCACGAACCAGGTTCGCAAGTGGAGACGATCAGGTCGATCAAGTTGCGGAAGTCGTGTGACGATCCGCCGCCGTTGACGTTCCAATTGTTGTTGGAGTTGTTGAGCCAAGGACTCGTAGTGGGTGCTCCGGATCCGCCGGGCTGACCGACTTGGAACTGACCACCTTGCGGCCCGCCCGTGGAGGGAACGCTGAGCTGACCTCCCACCGTGCTGCCGATCTGCGCCGAGTTTCCGAACACGTTCATGCTCGGCTGACCCGGTTGAATCGGCACGACGAGGTCGGCCACCGAGTACGTCGCCAACACCGCTTGGCCTTGCAGCCGTTGCTCGCTGGTGATGTTCAACACCGAGTGATTGATCGTGTGTCCGAGACTGAGCGGGTGCAGCACCAGATACAGCGCGTCCTTCAACGGGATGCTGTCCACGTTGATCGAGACCGGCGTGCTCATTGTCAGTTGCTCGTCTTCGAGTCCCGCCTTGTCGAGCACGACGTTGATATCCGCCCAGCGAGCGACATGATCGACAACGTCCTTGAGCGGCACGTTCTCGAATCGCAACGAGATCGGCCGAGTCAGGCTCTTCTCGATGCGTTGCTCTTCGGGCGTGCGGATTCGGGTGTCGGTGTTGTACTTGCCGTTGCGGCGATCGGTGATGTCCTTCCAATCCTTGCCGAAGCGGATCGGATTGCGATCGTCAAACCCGACGGCCGCCCATTCCGCGCTATCCAATTGTTGGAGGAAGCCCTCGGCCTTCGCCGCCTTCAGGTTTTCGTTGTTGTTGTTGGTGCGAGCAAACATCGCCTTCCAGACCATCACCTCCGCGACCGGACTGTCCGGATCGAGTTCCTTGGCCTGTTTGGCTCGAACTTCCGCCTCGGCGTAACGCTTCTGGTCGATCAGCTCGTTGTACTCTTTGACGAGACTGGCGAATTCCTTCTCGATGCGGACTTTGCTTTTGCGATCGCGGGTGATGTTTTGCTTCACCTCGTCGTTGAGCTTGGCTTGCACCAGATTCGGCTGCATTTGTTTTTGGTAGGTTTCAATCTCCGAGCGTGTCTTTCGCAAGTTGGATGCGAGACTGCCCGTCAGCTTCTTGTCCAACGTTGAGGTTTCGACGTTGGCCATTGCCTGGTCGAGGATCTCGATCGCCTTGGCCGGATCTTTCTCGCGAGCACGATCGGCGCGGGAGACGGCGTTGAGCACTTCGCTTCGCAGCCGGTCGAGTTGCACCTTCTGTCGCTCGGAGGCGATGTCGATCGGGCGTTGCGGATCGAGCGTTCGTGGCTCGGTCGAACCATCGGCCGTCTCCTCATCGGTGCTCACCATTTGGATCGGCTTGCCACGGCGGGGATTCAGTTCTCGCAGATAATCCTGCAACTGCTGACTGCGACGAGCGTCCAGCTTCTGACCGGATTGATAGGCTCGGACGAACGCTTGATGTGCGGCGGCCTTGTCGCCCCGTTGCAGATGACCCTGCCCTTCGCGGAAGAGTTGATCGGCCGAGGGGCCTTCGGGATGAATCACGGCGACGTTGGCCGCATCGGTCTCGTCCTCGGTGAACGCGGCCGGAGTGGTCTCCGACGACGCCAGGGGCTTCGTCATTTCCTCAGCGTCATCGGCGGCGGGCATCGTCTTCGCAACCGTGTTACGAACCGGCAACGGAGACTTCGCACGCTCGATCGCCTGTCGCACTTGCTCTGGGCGATCGTCGAAGACATCAAAGGCCACGTTCATCTCTTCGGCTTGTGCGACTTTGTCGTGAGCCTCGTCGAGGCGTCCCGCCGCCAGATCGGCGCGAGCTTGCTTCAGCAACGCGACGGCTCGCGGCTTATTGTCGTTCTTGGCGATGGTCTTCGTCGGAGTGGCCTTCTTCATCTCGGCCACGCGGTCGATCTCTTCCAGCAGCGCTTCGGGTCGATCATCCCACAATCCGAACGCGGCATTGAGCGTCTTCGCCTCCAGCGCCTTCTGGCGAGCAGAGTCGATTCGTCCCGCTTGCCACTCTTGTCGAGCTTGCTGCTGCAAGACGACCGCCTGTTGGCGGACTTTGGCCGTGGCTTGATCCTCCTCGTCCATCGACAACTCCTTGCGGGGCGTCGCGGCGGACTTCGGCTTCGTGTTTCCCTTGGCGATCGTCAGGTTGTTCGCGGAGCGGTCGATTTGAGCCAGCACTTGTCGCGGTTGCAGATCGAACAGACTGTAGGTGACATCGAGCTCGCTGGCTTCCAGCGCGAGCGATCTTGCCTGCTCCACGTCCCCCTTGGCGAACGCGGTCTGAGCTTGCGTCAACAATTGCTGAGCGAGTTGCTTGTCGTTGGTGGATGGCGTCAGTTCGGCCGTGGCGGCTGGCTCCGTCATTTCGGGAGTGGGTTCATCAAACGGCACTTCTTCGACCATCTTGGCCGTCGGCTTTTTCTTGGCGAGGTTGCGAGTGATCGGTGCGTCGTTGGCCATGTGCATTGGGGACATGGACGCCGGCTTGTCGAAGGCTTTCGGAGCCGTTGGTGATTCGACTTTATCACCCGGCATCTCTGCGATCTTCGGCTTGGGCTTCTGAGTCTGAGTCAGATTAGGCTCGAATCGGCTCGGCTGAGCGTTGCTCGACGGAACTTTGTTCGTCGGGGCTTTGTTGAAGGGAATCTTGTTGTTCGGAACCAAGTTCGACTGAGCCACGTTTCGGGGACTCAGCTCTTCCTCACCGAAGCTGGTTTCTCGCCGAGCGATCTCGGCCAAGAGTTGTTCCGGTCGTTCCTCGAATGGACCGAACGCGGCACCCAGTCCGACCGCCTGCTCGACCTTTTCACGAGCCGCCGCAACCTCGCCGTTGGAGAGGTCTCGGCGAGCCTGCTGAATCAGCGTCCGCGCACTCGTCAACTTGGCCGCGGGCGAGAGTCCCGTCGCGTTGGACTTCACGGTCGCTCGCGGTGCCGGGTTCATCGGGACCGATTCGTCGAGCATCTTCGGAGCCGGTTGCGCTTCGGACTCGTCGCTGGGCATCTCGGAAAACTTCGGCTTCGGCTTCTGAGTTTGAACCATGTTCCGATTGCTCGGCGCGTCTTGGCTGAGCTTGCTTTCGCGACGAGCGATCTCGGTCAGAATTTGTTCAGGCCGCTCATCAAACGGGCTGTAAGCGACGTCGATCTCCGCCGCTTGCTCGGCCTTTTCGCGAGCCGCCGCGACATCTCCCTTGGTGAGGTCTTGCCGAGCTTGCTGCATCAGCGACTTGGCCTTCGCCATCATGTCCGCCGACGAAGGTCCGGTCTGACGTGGCTTCGCAGGTGTCCGCGCGGCCGCGGTTGTTTCGGCCGGCGAGTTGCCACCGAGGTTACTTTCTCGGCGAGCGATCTCGGTCAGGACTTGCTCGGGCCGTTCATCGAATGGACTGTAAGTGACGTCGATCTCCGCCGCTTGCTCCCCCTTGGCACGAGCCTCCTCAATGTCACCATTGGCCAGAGCTTGCCGAGCTTGCTGGATCAGAGACTTGGCGTTCGCCAGCTTCTCCGTCTGCGAGGTTCCGGCCGTTCGAGGCTTCACGCGAGCCGGCATCGCGGCGGGTTCTTCAGCAGACGCCTCATCAGCGACGCTGTTCTCGCGGCGAGCAAGCTCCGCCAAAATTTGCTGCGGACGTTGATCGAAGGGACCATAAGTCACGTCGATCTCCGCCGCTTGCTCGGCCTTCTCGCGAGCCGCTTCGATGTCTCCGCTGGCCAGCGCTCGGCGAGCTTGCTGCATCAGAGACTTGGAAGTCGCCAGCTTCTCCGCGGGTGACATTCCAGCGGTGCGCGACTTCGTCGGTCCACGCGGCGGAGCGGTCTCATCGGCCGGCTCATCGAACATCGGCTCGTTGTTGATTTGTTGAATCGACGGTCTCGCCGGTGCGGCTCCGGTCATCGCCGGTGAGTTGCCGTTGGGCTTGCCACCCGGCCGCCCCGCAACCGTGGTCTCCGGCGTGCGAGACGTGGTCCGTGCATCCAACTGCGCCAGGAACTTCTCCGGCGTCCGCTCGTCCGGTCCCCATTCGACCGGGAACGACATCGCCGTCTCCAACAGCCGGCGAGCACCCACGACATCGCCGCGCATCGCCGAGGCTTGGGCCTCCTTCATCAGCTTTTCCGCCGACTGCCGATACGAGGCTTCGTTGGCCTTGTCTTTGTCTTTGTCTTTGTTTTTGGACCGCGTGAACGGATTCATGCGGCTCAGGGACGAGCCACGTTCCGCGGTCGCCGGCTGATCGGCCGACACAGGCCGCGTCGTGCCTCCGGGAAGAGTGGCCCATAGGCCGGCGGCGGCCAACGATGTCCAGGCGAGAAGTCCGAGTGCCTTACGCAAAGTAAGTTCCTCCTTGAAACCAACTGGCGGGGGACGCTGCAACGGCGGCATCGACAGTCAACAAAGACAGTCTCAGGGTGTGCGTGATGCCGGCCAATCGCCGCGTGGGGAGAGGTTCTGGGGGCAGGATGGGCAGGAAATTGACAGCAAGAAATGACGGCTCGGTCAGGACGCCGAGCCAAAGAGAAGTGGAGCGGGAACCTATGACATCCTCTTGAATCGGGTCAACGGGTCTTACTTCAGTTTTTCTTCCGTCGGTTTCCGATTCCCCAAAAACTTCCCCTATCACGGCAAATGTTGCCGCTGAGTTCAACGTCATTCCGTCCGTCGTTCCTCAGCCGGGATGTGCAGCACGGTGATCGCGGCCGATTCGGTGCCGCGCGGTTGACCGCGTCGAAAGCCGTCCCAGGAGATGCAGAGTCGCTCGCCACGTTCATCCAGAGCGGAACCGAACGAGCCATCCAATGCGTAGTCGTACTTGTCCCAAAACAGGTCGTGCAGGAACGCGAGCACTTTTCGTTGTCCCGACTTCAAGTCGAATTGCACGACCGGTGTGCCGTCGCCGACTGCTCCGCCGTGAGCACCGGGGACGTAGTAGAGATAGCGACCGCTTGGATCGGCTTCGATCGACGCGACGTATTCCTGCTTGGCAACGGCTGCCGATCCGAGTTGTTGCAACTCGCCGGTTCGCACGTTGAAGGCCCACAGATCGGCGCGAGTCTCGGACGTGCCGTAGACGATTCCTTGCGGAGTCTCCCGCGTTGCCGAGCGGACATGCGGGACATTGGCCGGAGTGATCGCGTTGGTGTCAGGGTCGTACATCTTGCCTTCCCAAAACACGCGGCCGGTGCTGGGCGAAAAGATCAGCGTGCGCGTCGGCCCGTCGTCCGCCACCAGCCGAACCTTCTTTGTCTTCACCTCCAAGACGAAGAACTGCACCTTCTGATTCGGCGAATCTTTGCCCGGCGCGGTTCCGCCGTAATACAGCATTCGCTTGGGGTCGAGCACACTGGCCGGCAGCGTGTGCTTGGCAACGGGGAACGTGCTGACGACCTCGGTCTCGCGCGTGCGCGGATGCGTCCGCAGCACCCATTCGCCGAGATAACCATGAGCATCATTCGTCACCGTCGGCGAACCGCGATCGGTCGCGTAATACAGCCAGCCGTCGCTCCCCAAATCAATGCGGCTCTGCATCTCGCCGGGGCGATAATTCATCGTCGCCGGAAAGGCATTGATCGACTCCAGGAACTTTGTCGTGTCGCACAGCAACCGGAATTGTTTCGCGACCGCGTCGTACTCCCACAGATGCGCGGTGCCGCGCGGAGCCAGATGATCGTTGGACGACGAATAATACTTGTCGCCGATAACGATCCCGTCCGAGCGATGCGACCACGGATTCCCCGGATAGTTCTGCTCGGGATAAAAAGCGAAATCGACCGTCGGCGGCGTGCGCGCAATCTGGATGCCTTCCCGCAGATTGGGGCCGGGCTTGAGAAACTCCGGCGAACGCTCGGTGACGACAGTCTTCCCCTCAGGAAGTTGCGGCGGATAGGGCAACGGATAGCGGCTCTTCGCGCGAAGCGGATCAGCGGAATAGGCGGTCGAGGCGATGACGAATGCGATCGTGATCGTGATCGCACGAATGAACGTGAAACGAATGACCGACATGATTTGGATTCCTGCCCTTGCTCCGAAAATCGTTTGGCCAATCTCCCAACGAGCCACCCGACTGTGACTCCCAACCGCGATCAAGAAGTGTTTTTGATTGCCGCTCTCACATCATTCTGCCCACCCATCATTCTGCTCGCCGGAAGTCACCAGAATGATGGGTGGGCAAAATGATGTGAGATTGTTTGGCGTCTTCCCAATCAGAACTCGCAACCAAAAACTAAAGACTGTTTCACAAATTGATCCATAATCCTTTGTCTCACTTTGCGTTCTTTGCGACCTTCCGTTCAAAACACAGTTTGGAACGGAAGGTCGCAAAGAACGCGAAGTGAATTCAGAGGAACACAAAGCCTCGAAAGTTAAGGTGGCTTCTGGCCTTGGCGCTTTCGGTGCCGAAAATCTTCTCACGAAAACAAGATTTCAATCGTTTGCAGAGCAGAGGTAAGGCGGACACGTTTCCATGAGGCTCGCAAAAATGTGTAGATACCAATGGGCTTGCCCGGATGGGGTCTAACTCAATCGACGAATTTTCCCGATCCAACTCGTGGCGATGAAACCAACCGCGTGAGCGTTCGCCCTCGCGAACGCTTCGGGTTACTTTGATAGCGACAAAAATATTCTCTCAAAAGCAAAACGGTCCCTCTTTGCAAAAGCGGAGATTTGTCATGCGCATCGGTCACTCTCAAGTCGACTCCCAGTTGGGAGATTTCGAGGGGAACCTCGCGAAGGTTGTCGCTGGTCTGGAACGAGCCGAACGGGAGCGGGTCGAGATCGTCAGCTTCCCCGAATGTTTCTTGACCGGGTATCCCGACACCGAAGAGTTGGCTCGGCGCGATGCGTTTTCCATCGACTCGCCCAAGCTGATGAAGGTCTTGGATGCGACGAGTCGCTTTGAGCCGCTGCTCATCGTCGGCTTCAACGAGCTGCGCGGATCGGACCTCTACAACACGGCGTTGGTCGCTCACAAGGGGCATCTGCTGGGAAGCTACAGCAAGTGCAGCGCGTACCAGAGATTTCACAAGCAAGGGCGCGAGTTCCCGGTGTTTCAGCACCACGGTGTGACGTTCGGCGTCGTGATCTGTTCGGACGGCGGCTACATCGAGCCGACTCGATTGCTGGCGTTGCAGGGGGCGAAGGTCGTGTTCGCTCCGCACTTCAACTACATCGGCAAAGAGGGGTTGATCGGGCACTTCATGAAAGTCCGAGCCGATCACACCGCTCGCGCGGTCGAGAACGGCGTGTATTTCGTGCGGGGCAACAACGTGTCGCTCGGTCAGGAAGAGTGCATCACCAAGAGCGACGGCGTGGGCTACGGCGACAGCTACATCATCGACCCGCATGGCGAGATCGTCGTCCGCAGCCGTCGCCATGTGGAAGATTTTCTGTTTGCCGACATCGACCCGAACATCTCCGACCGAAGCTGGAACGTCGGCCGCTCGATGTGGAGTGCTCGCGAGTTCGGCCAGCAGTTGCTGAAGCTGGCGAGCCCCAAACTGGATCGACAATAGAAGACAATAGAAATGGTGTCGAACGGCACGCGATGACTCGCTACAACCTCCCGCCCGTTACGGAAACCAGTTCGTCAAGGAATCGACGATTGCGATGATGACCCTCAAAGGCAAACTGCTGATTGGTGTGGGGTTGGTGCTGGCGATGGTTGGCACGCTGACCATTAGCAGCTTGTGGGCGATCCTGTCTTATCGCGAAGTCGTCATCGACTTGGATCGCAACCTCAACAAGGTTCCGCAGCGGCGCGAATTGATTGAGGCGTTCGCCGCGCTCTTGGAACCGCTGCTGGCCGATCTCCCCAACGACGCGGCCGGCCGCGCGGAGCGACAACGTCAGTTTGAACAGCGACTCATCGAAGCCGAACGTCGCAACGGCGAGGCACTACGCAAGCTGGCCGATCTGCCACCGCATCCCGGTTTGGCACCCACTCGTGATCTGACGGCCGATCGACTGTGGACCATCGACCGCCGGCTCAGTGACATCCGAACCGAGCAACGACAACTGTTGCAAGCGAAAAATGCTTCCAAGACGACGCTCTCGTTGCTGTGGCAGGTGGGCGAATTGCAGGGGATCGCCAGCGGCCTGCCGGAATTCGGAACGGGCCTCTCGCAATTGCTCGACTCGTCCCGCGAGACCTATCGAGCCAGCTTTTGGTGGGTCTCCGTCTCAACCTGTCTCGTTTTGGGATTGCTCGTCAGCGGCTTCTTCGCCGGGCGACGTTGGATTTCGCGACCGTGGAAACAACTGCTCGAGGGAACGCATCGAGTCGCTCAAGGGAAGTTTGAACATCGCGTGCGGCTCGACACGCGCGACGAATTCGCGGAACTCGCCGATTCGTTCAATCGCATGGCCGACCGATTCGTCGAGACTCGCGACCGACTCAAACAGGATGCGGAAGAACTGGCCGAGCAACTAACTCGACAAGAACGGCTCGCCGGGTTGGGATTCTTGTCGGCCGGCATCGCTCACGAACTCAATAATCCGCTGACCGCGATCCGCTGGACCAGTGAGTCACTGCTGACTCGCTTCGCCGCGCTGTTTAGTCAGATAACGCCGCAACAGGCGACGCTCGTTGAAAACTATTTGAAGATGATCCAATCGGAATCGTCGCGCTGTCAGCAGATCACGGCCAAGCTGCTCGACTTCGCTCGCGGCGGCGAGGGACTGCGAGCCAATCACGATGTCACTCAAATTATTCGCGAAGTCATCCATCTCATTCGCGCCATGAGCAAGTACCGCCAATGTGAAATCGTGTTCGATCGCTCGGAGCCGTGCGTGCTGGAGGTCAACGGCTCGGAGATCAAACAAGTGGTGCTGAACCTCGTCGCGAACGGACTGGACGCGATCGAGGATGCGGCTCGGCAAGTCGATCGTCGCCCGCGCTTGTCGGGCGTGTCGTCTGTCGGTCCTCAAAGCTCGACAGGCTCAGTGCCGATCGAAAGTGCCTCGCTCGTCACCGGACGCCTCGACATTCGGCTGACGGAATTCACCGATCACATCGAACTGACATTTCACGATTCCGGCTGCGGCATGACGGCGGATGTACTTCGCAAAATCTTCAACCCGTTCTTCACGACCAAGCCGACCGGCCAAGGGACTGGCTTGGGATTGCCGATCTGCCATCGCATCGTCACCGAACATGGCGGCCGACTCGCGGCCACCAGCTCCGGTCCCGGCCAAGGCAGCACGTTTCGCTTGAGCCTGCCGCGAATCGCCGTGTCACAGCAGAAGGCGGCGTGATTGGGGCGGGCTTTTGTGAAATGTTTAACCGCTACGCCAACGGCGTGCGCGCCGGTGTGGGAGAGCAGTCTCAACGACCGCCGGATTCCGAATCCTTTGGAGCGCTCGCCCTCGCTGACGCTTCGGGTTACGAATCTCTTGCCGTTCGCCTTTTCCGTGGGGCGTCCTCGCCATGGCATCGCTCACGACCGCATCCTGATGGGTGCATGTCAGCTTTTGATTTTTTCCTTCGAGAGTTTGCGGGGTTTGGGTTTTCTAGTGAAGGGGGAGCCGCGTCGGGTTTGTAGATGAGTGACGAGGCGGTTGTCGTCGCTCAGGGCGGCG
>JBJXEX010000193.1:0-27555 GCA_046156195.1 Planctomycetaceae bacterium
CGAGCGCTCCAAAACGCTCTCCATTCGCAGCCACTTGGAGCGTCCGCCCTCGCTGACGCTTCGGGTTACAATGTTGCGGCTTCGCCGCGCTATGGACTTCTCGGATAGCAACTCAGGCTCAGAATCACCCAATGATTGACTGCAACGGAATCTCCAGCCCTGGCAACAGCGACGTGCGGTAAATGTCGGACGGTTTCAAGATTTGCTCCTGATACTGTCCATCAACCAGCCGCAGTACGGTGACTTCGTGGTCAAACCGATCCACGATGACGTATTCCAAGACGCCGATCCGCTCGTACTCGTCCCGCTTCTCGTCATAGTCGCGGCGGCGATTTGCCCGGCCGGGACTGACGATCTCGAAGATGAGTTCTGGAATGCGATCGGGAATGGGTTCCCCTTCGTGATTCGTTCGCAGGTAAACCGCGATGTCTGGAATGCGATCCGTGTTGTCATCGACGGCGGTCCAAGACTCCTCGAAGACATGCTCGACCAAATCGCGATGACCGACCTTGTAGACGACCAACAGATCCCGAATAGGTTCTGACGTTGTGCGATGTTCATAACCGGCTGGCGGCATGGCGACCAACTTTCCGTGGCAGCGTTCAAAGCGATCGCCTGCCGCCCATTCGGCCTCGGCAAATTCTTCATGCGTCAGCTCCATGCCAGCGTCGGCGGCAGTCAGTCGTAAAATGGTGGCAGGCATGATTTCGATTCCTCGTCTCGCTTTGTGAGCCGATGGCGCTAGCCGCGGGCATCCGTAGACGACAATCCGCAGCGAATCTCGTCTCGCTCTGTGAGCCGATGGCGCTAGCCACGGGCATCCGTAGACGACAATCCGCAGCGAATCGCCCGACGCTAGCGCGTTCGGCTCACGGCTATCGGCTGTCGGGAGGGGGCGACTTGGCGGCAGTCGCGGGAGGTGGTGCTGGCGGTTTGACGTGCGGTGTGTTGTAGGCGACGACCACGATGCAGACCGCCATGCCGGCAATGCCGATCCACAGCCAAGGACTGGTCTCGTGTGCTCCGGCTTGACTGCGAGCCATGATCAGATTGGTCAGCGCCGTCACTGTGACCGCGCCGCCGAACACGATCGGCATCACGATTTCCGGTCGCGGTTTCATGCCGACGGGGAAGCTGAACATCGCCAGTGTCAGCGTGAGTGCTCCGAAGGCTCCCAAGCTGCCGGAGATCAAACCCCACTTCAGCCCCACGCTGCTAAACGAGAACGGCACTTCGGTGTACTTCATCCCGATCGCTCCGCCGACAATCGCCCAGACGAGGTATGCGACGCCGATCAACAAATACGGCTTGAACGGACTCTGCTCGGCCGCGCGAGCCAGTCCCAAGACGGGGCCGTACAAGCCCCAAAACAACGCGGTCAGCAACGCAAAAATCACAGGCAGCTTCATGGTGTCCTCAATGTTCGACGGTTCGGTTTTCGTGCGGCAAAATCGTAGCGGTTGATCGGCGAGTGCGAAGGGGTCGAGGGGCATTTTCTACGACTGGCTCATTTGAGAATCTCAGTCGAGAAAACGGGAGCGAGTGAATCAGCCGTGATGGGCCACAGGTCGCCGCGTCTGTGCAAAGCGAGGTCGCTACACTCACCCGTTCTGCCTTCCGTTGCGGGAATGCAGGGCGGCCGACTCACCCCTTGAACTCTCGATGAGGAAAATCCTGTGGCGTATCGACTTCTTCCACTGCTCGTTGCCTTGTACTTCGTTCCCGCATCTTGGGCGGGTGAGATTTCCGCAGACCGGATCAAATCCGCCGTCGCTCATCTGGCGAGCGACAAACTGGAAGGTCGCGAGCCTGGGACCAACGGCGAGGTGCTCACGACGGAACACCTCGCGGACGAGTTCGAGAAGTCGGGCTTGAAGCCGATCGGCGAGCGCGACTCGTACTTCCAACCGGTGCCGCTCGTGCGTGTCATTACGAACCCGAAGTCGACGCTCCAAGCGATGAAGCCAGGAACCACGCTCGACATCCCGTGCGAGGATGGCTTCGCGGGTGTGAGCCAAACTCAATCAGGCGACGAGAAGTTTGATGCCGAAGCCCTCTTTGTGGGTCACGGTATCACCGCGCCGGAATTCGGATGGGACGATTACCAGGATGTCGATGTGAAGGGGAAGATCGTCGTCCTCTTTACGAATGAGCCTCCCTCGACCGATCCCAAATTCTTCGGGGGCACGGCGCTGACCTACTACGGACGCTGGACGTACAAGTTCGAGGAGGCGGCTCGGCGCGGAGCGAAGGCTTGTTTCATCATTCATACGAATGAGACCGCCGGATATCCGTACTCGGTCGTGCGACGACTGGAGAGTGCGCAGCTCAAGCGAGACCCCAATCACCCCGTGCTGGCATTCGCGGGCTGGCTCTCACGAGCGGCGGGCGAAAAACTGTTGGGGCTGTCGGGCCACAACGTCGATGACGCTTTGGCGGCAGCCGACACCAAGGGGTTCAAGCCGTATTCGCTCGGTGTGAAGTTGAACGCCAACCTCCCGACCCGCATCGAGAACTTCGTCAGTCACAACGTCGTCGGCCTGGTCGAAGGAAGCGATGCGAGTTTGAAATCCGAAGCGATCGTCTTCACCGCGCACTGGGATCATCTCGGCATCGGCAAGCCAGTCCGCGGCGATGCGATCTACAACGGCGCGGCGGACAACGCCACCGGCTGTGGCCTCCTGCTGGAGCTTGCCCGTGCGTGGTCGCTTCAGTCGCCCAAGCCCAAACGATCCGCTGTTTTCCTGGCCGTCACCGCGGAAGAAAAAGGGCTGCTCGGCTCCAAGTACTACACCCGGAATCCGCTCATTCCTCTGAGCAAGACCGCGCTCAATCTGAACATGGACATGATCCTGCCGCTCGGCGTACCGGCCTCGGTCGTCGTGACCGGTGCCGACCGAACGTCGATCTGGCCGACGGTCAAAGCGGCGGCAGAGAAGAATCACCTTGAGATCGAAACAGACCAGCGAGCGCACCTGGGAATCTTCTACCGCTCGGACCATTTCTCGATGGCGCAGTCGGGCGTCCCCGCGTTCTCCGTCGCGTCGGGAATGAAGATCACCGGCAAGCCGAATGACTTCGCCACCAAGGCTCACAAGGATTTCAACGACAAGGCGTACCACTCGCCGCAGGATGAATTTCAGCCGGACTGGGATTTTTCGGGCTTCGTTGTGTTGGCTGAGTTCATGCTTGATGTCGCCCGCGACGTGGCCAACTCCGATCGGTTGCCGACGTGGAACGTCGGAGACGAATTCCGTCCTGCACGCGACAAGCAAGAAGCCAAGTAGGAACTCAGGACGATGGGCCGCCGAATTCTATTGAAATCGGAAATCCGATTCACGAGATCATCACGCGACGTTACGCTCTTGTGAGTTCCGTTTCATCCCAACGAATTCAAACCTCTGAGTGTCGCGATGACCCAAGCACAGATCTTGACGGAATTCCAGCAACTCACGATGCCGCAACAGATCGACTTGTTGCAGGCGGCGTTGGATGTCGTTCGGAGAAACCTCAGCCATGCACAGCCCGGCTCACCGAATGCTTCCAAGCGAGAACTGGCCGATGCCGCTCAGCGGTTGCTCGCCGATTACGAATCCGATCCCGAGTTGACGTGTTTCACCGTGCTGGACGAGGAGCCGATCCATGCGGCGCGGTGAAGTTTGGTGGTGCAATCTCGATCCGGCGGTCGGGGCCGAGCAGAAGAAACAACGTCCTTGCATCATCGTGAACGACGATGCCGTTGGAGTTCTGCCGCTCAAGGTGATCGTGCCACTGACGGACTGGAAGGACCATTATTCGGTCGCCGCCTGGATGGTCCGCATTGATCCGACTCCCACCAACGGCGTGCAAAAGACCTCCGCCGCCGACTGTTTCCAAGTCCGTTCGGTGTCCCAGCAGCGGCTCACTCAGCGAGTAGGCCGAATCACCGATGCTCAAATGGAACACATTGGAACTTCACTCAAGACGGTTCTGCACCTCAATTGATGAGAGTTTGCCACGTCGCAGGCAGCGGAGCAAAAAAGAACTGCGTTTTGACGCTCCCGGCTACCGGAAGACGCAAAGCGTTTACGAGCATCTCGAATGCAACGTGACGCGACGAGAACTAACGGATCGGAGGCAGCGTCGATGAAGAAGAGAGACCGTTGCTCAAGCAGTCAACCTGAAACCGGATGCCACTCTATTGAGGACATCCAGACCGTTCAGCCTTTTCCCAGCGATGGCTTGCTCGCAAAGAATCTTGGGCTGCCGTTACCTGATCTCGCTTACCGAGTCGGCCAAATCCACAGCAGAGCCTATTCCTACGTTGTCCGAACTGTGAAGCTGAAGCAGGAGGCGACCACATTCGAGCAGCACGGCTCAGCCCCGAACTTTCAAGGCGATGTCCTGACGCTCTGCACTTGTAAGCACCAGATGCGATCACGTCAGTCCGCCGATCAATGGCAGGACGATGTTTGGATCGCCGGATTCACGAGTCGAACGATCTATGACAGAAAGCACTGGCTATTTTATCTGGCGAAGGTCAAGTTAGCCCACGATTCACACACGGATTTGTGGAGCAGCATGGACGCCGACTCCCGGAACTCCAAGGCGGCTCACGTCCATTATCTCGGCGACATGTTCAAACCGAAGACCCCAATTCCCACTGGTGACGCACAGTTCTCACCGGCTCGCTACGTCTCACCGACTCTTCATGCTCATCGGTGGCGAGACGACGAGGGATGGCATAATGGTTGGCACAACGACATCAGCTACCACCTCACTTCCAAGCTCCGAAATCCTCCGTTGCTAGTCGCTGATCCAATGCTGACATTCCTGTGGGATGAGCCAATGATTTATCTCGCAAAGAGAAAGCACTGCCGAGACTACTGCAAGTGGCCCTCGCTGCAAGACTTGATTGCTCAGTTACGAGAGGCAGCAAGATGATGAAGAAGGCGGTTTTGCTTCGAGTTGGAATTGATGCTGGTTGCGGTGGCATCCAAGGCCCACTCTTCAAAGATGGGACGTTCGATTTCGTTTGCATTCCCGACAATAAGCGAGTCAGCGTTCACACCTACGGAAACCAGTGCGGAAAAGATGGAAGACGACTGGTGGACTACTTTCCCGAATCACGGCGAAAGCAGATGGCTGCTCAGCACGTCCATGTTGACCCGGAGTTCGAGACATTTACTTACGGCGATCCGACTACTCCCAAGCGATCGTTGCGGAACTTGAAGCCGGGTGATTTTCTGGTGTTTTACTGCGGGTTGCAGGAGTGGGATGCGACCGATGGTTGGAACCGCGAACGTCGCCCGGCGCTTTACTTGGCGGGATTCTTTGAAGTGGCACTTGCGGGGATGGCCGAGGATTTCGACAAGAAGGTGTTGAAGGCCGAGTTTGGCAAGAACTTCCATGTTCGCTACCGCTCCGTCTTCGAGCAGCAGAAAGACGACTTGGTACTGGTGAAGGGTGGCCTCGGTAGCCGCTTATTTCGCAAGGCTCACCAAATCAGTTCTGTGGGCCAGGATCGCGCGGGCAATCCGCTCAAGGTGCTGTCGCCACAAATGCAGAAATTGTTCGGCACTTTTGATGGGCACATCTCGATTCAACGAAGTCCGCCTCGTTGGGTAGACCCGGCATTTGTGGACCGGGCGATCGGGTATCTGAAAGACCTGGAGTAGATTGGCTGAGATCGAACGAATTCGAGGACCGAACCATGTGGATTTTTACCAAGCACGGATTCTTCAGTGCGGTCTGCGCTCGACAAGGGAACGGCAAGCACGGCCAGCCCGTCGATCTTGAGCGCATCATGGTCCGAGCACGGACGTGTTCGCATCTTGAATCGCTCAAGGACCGATTCGCTGACCTGCTCGGTCAGTGTGAGATTCAGGAGTCTGTCGGAACTGACTACGCCTTTCGTTTGTTCGTGCAGAAGTCTGCATGGATGCAGGTGCTGTCAGGACTGGCCAAGGAAACCGACTACGACAACTTCAAGTCAGAAGTCGCTCGTCACCAAGGACGAAAAGGAGCAGCGTACGAACATTCGTTGCACGAGGTCTGGTCGGTGATGAACCGGCTTCAGAAGTGATCCATTCAGATTTTCGCATTTGAAGTTGTTCGCATATCAAGCGGCAATACACTTCAGCCGATTTCCGAATCCCATTCTGGGAGAGGCGACTCATGCGATCTCAAACAAAGCCGTCACCGAAAGTCCCTAAGAAATACGGCGGTCTCTGGATTGCCTGGAATCATGCTCGGACGAAGATCATCGCGAGCGGAATCACGCTGCCAGAAACGATCGCCGCCGCTGAAGCGGCTGGCGAAGTGCAGGCGTACTTCACGAAAGCTCCGCACGCCACGTCTCGATTTGTCGGTGTCACGCGATGAGATTTGCCTATGAAAGTTACGACATCCCCAAGTCACCGTTGGACGGTTCCACGGAAATCTATCGGCCGGAAATTCCCATCCGCCTGCTTGGTGCGAGAGGCGAATTCTTTTCGCTGGCTTTGGTGGATACCGGCGCGGACAGCGGACAGCCAACCGGCACATTTTGTCTGACTCTTAAAGTCCGCTGTCGATGACGTTCGCGAGTTGCTGTTGAACCGCAGCCCAATCGCGATCGGAAAGATGGCCGACATGATGGACGATGCGAACGTCGGCAACCGTGGCAATCAGTATTCGCACGGTCGAGGGCTTCACCAGTTTCGCGGCCTTCCAGTCTAACAGTGTGACATCGGTCGTTATTCGAGCGGGATGAGTCGTCACGGCGGCAACAATCACATCGCCCCGTTGATTAAAGTCAGTTCGAGAAATGATCACGGCTGGCCGGACACTTTCGGCCAACTGATCGCGATACGGAAACGGCAAGAAGACGACGTCGCCCGGTTCATACGCCATAGAGCTTCTTCCAGTCGTCGTAAATCGCGTCTTCTGGATTGTCCCATTCCTCTTCCAGCCGCGCCATGCCAAGGTCTGCGAATTCGTCTCGTTCGATTGTGGACGGATCGGCTTTCACTCGCACCACGACTTCGACGACCGTGCCCTCGGACAAACTCAGCGGCGTATCGAGTTCGACAGACTGCTTTTGATAGCGACCAGTGACGCGGATCATGTCGGTGCTCCAGGAATGGCGGCTCAAGGCACGCTCATCTTGCGAGTCTGACTGGAATCTCGCAAGCGGACTTTGGCGAACTTGGCCTGACGAAATCCGGACCGTCGTACCAGGCGAGGTTTCACGCAGACACCGATCGTGAGATCCTGTCCAATATCAACACCGTGTGACTTGATCGGAAATCAGCCGGAACCTGGGCGAACCAGCGAAACTCCCAAGTTCTGGCGAACGTGGCTACCACTGAGGAACTTAAAACGATGGAACGCCGAATTCTTGGACGCACTGGGCTGGCTGTCACACAGCTCGGTTATGGCAGCATGGGGTTGCGTGGGCCGCGGACCTGGGGCGTCCGAGTGGTGAGCGACCATGATGCCGAGCGGTTTCTCAATGCCGTGCTGGATGCGGGGATCAATTTCATCGACACGTCTCCCGATTATGGGGCCAGCGAGGAACGGATCGGTCGCTTCATCGGGTCACGCCGCCGTGAGTTTTATCTCGCCACCAAATGCGGGTGTGTTTACACGCAACGGGAAGACCATCTGGAACTCGATCACGTTTGGAAGCCCGATGTCATTCGGCGAAATCTGGAAACGAGCCTCCAGCGTCTGCGCACGGATTCTGTGGATCTTCTGCAATTCCACGGTGGCGATGCCGAGACGCTGCAACGCGAAGGACTGATTGATGTCCTGACCAGTCTTCGGGATCAGGGCTTGGTCCGGTTCATCGGCGTCTCCAGTTCTCTGCCGAGTCTCTCGGCCTTGATCGACCTGGGTGTGTTCGACACGTTTCAGATTCCGTATTCCTGTCTGGCACCGCAGCATCACGACCTCATCTGTCGAGCCGCAGGGTCAGGTGCCGGCATCATTCTGCGGGGCGGGATCGCTCAAGGTGGCCCGGATGCAGAAATCCAGCGACCGGCACTCAATGAGGTCTGGGACAAAGCCCAGCTCGAAGAACTGCGTCCGAATGACATGACACGAGTGGAACTCATCCTGCGATACACACTTTCGCACCCGCACTGCCAGACGGCGATCATCGGCACCTGCAACCTCGCTCATCTGGCCAAGAACCGGGAGGCTGCCAGTCGCGGGCCGTTGCCGGTAGAACTCTCTTCGGAAATCACCGCGCGAGTTGCCAAGGCGACGTGACCTCGAAACTCGCTTTTCTTAAGGAGTCCATCTTGATCACTTCCGAATCCAAAGACGTTCCGTTTCCCGAGCTTCCCAAAGGGGCGGGACGAATTGACAAAGACGCCGCGAAGACCTTCACGGAGACGAAGTCCGGGCTGAAATACCGCATCCTTCGCGAAGGCGCGGGTGCCGCTCCCAAGGCGACCAACTCGGTAAGGGTTCACTATCACGGTTGGCTGGACAACGGGAAGGTCTTTGACAGTTCCTATCGGCGCAACGAAGACATTTCGTTCGGACTGAACCAAGTCATCAAAGGTTGGACGGAAGGGATGCAGCTTGTCGGTGCCGGAGGCATGATCGAGTTGCAGATCCCCTCGGACCTCGGATACGGCAACCGCGGAGCACCGCCGGACATTCCTCCGAAAGCCACGCTGCACTTTCTGGTGGAGCTGATTGAAGTGAAATGAGCCTGTTTAGGCATCGCGCGGCGAAATGTTTAACCGCAACGCCAACGGCGTGCGCGCTCGCGCCGATGGCCTGCGCGCAACGCCAACCGCGCTCGCGCCGATGGCGTTGAGGTTAAACAGTCTGCCTCAGTGACCTACCGAACTCCCTCTTTTTCAACGGAGCCTTTTCATGTCGCGACGCTGTTTCCTTTGCCTGTTTCTGATCGTTGGTTTGTCCGCCCAATTGGGTGTGGCTCAAGACACCAAAGCCGAGAAGAAAGAGACGCCGAAGCCGGCGGTCAAAGCGCCGCCGATGAATGTCGTGCCGCCGACGCACGCCGATGTCCCCTACGGCAAGCACGAACGCCAAGTGATCGACTTCTATCAAGCGAAGTCGGACACACCGACTCCGTTGGTCTTTTACATTCACGGCGGCGGTTGGCAGGGAGGGAGCAAAACGGGTTTCAACGTGAAACCGTTTTTGGAAGCGGGCATCTCCGTCGCGGCGATCAACTACCGCTATGTGAAGAACGGCATCGACGACAAGGTCGAGCCGCCGGTGAAGGCTCCGTTGCATGATGCCGCTCGCGCCTTGCAGTTCGTGCGGTCGAAGGCCAAAGAGTGGAACATCGACAA
Organism: Planctomycetaceae bacterium; assembly: GCA_046156195.1. Lineage (GTDB taxonomy): Bacteria > Planctomycetota > Planctomycetia > Planctomycetales > Planctomycetaceae > SXKJ01. The sequence continues at coordinate 9,300 of JBJXEX010000193.1, forward strand.
AGTCCGCATTGGCGCGACGGGCGGATCGGCGGGGGGCTGCTCGTCGTTGTGGCTCGCGTTCCATGATGACCTCGCGGACCCGAAGAGCGACGACCCGATCTCGCGCGAATCGACTCGCTTGTCCTGCGCCGCGGTGAATGGTGCTCAGGTGACGCTCGACCCGATCCCGCTTCGCGAATGGATGCCGAACTACAGCTACGGGTCACATGCCTTCGGTCTGAAGAACCTCGACGAAGTGAATCAGCAGCGCGAGAAGATTGCCGATTGGATCAAGGAGTACTCGCCGATGTCGCATGTGACGAAGGACGATCCCGCGATCGGCTTGTTCTACGGCGGTGTCGCTGGAGCCAAGAAGGGGGAAGAACATCCCGACCCGACGCACTCCCCGATGCTCGGCCTGATGCTGATGGAGAAACTCAACAGCATCGGCGTCGAAGGTCACATGTCTTACAACGGCGGACCAACTCCCAAGTACACGAGTGCCACCGCATTCTTGATCGAGCGGTTGAAGAAGTAGCGCGGCGAAGCCGCATTGTGGCACGACGCTCCGCGTCGTGAATCGCGACGCGGAGCGTCGCGCCACAATATCGCAGAAAAGACATTTCTTTCCGCGATAACGACGTAGGAACATTCTTCACGCCAGCAGCTCGCGCACGACTCTCGCTCGTGTCAGATCGGCGTCCGTCAGTGTTTCTTGCCGACCTTCGTGATCGAACGTCAGCCGTTGGTGATCGAGGCCGAGGGCGTGAAGCAGCGTGGCGTGGAGGTCGTGCATGGTGACGACCTCGTGGATGGATTCGTAACCGAAGTCGTCGGTGCCGCCGTGAGCATAGCCCTGCTTGAGGTCTCGCACCAACGCGGCGCTCGGCTGGTCGATGCTGGCCGCGACGTTCGTCGTCGCGTTCGCGTTGTCCGCGTGAGTGTCCCAGGGCTGGCTGTTTAGATAGACGCCGACGAATCGCACGCCGCGCTCGATGAGTCGTCTCGCTAACAGGCATCGCGAGCCATAAGCCTGAGTCGCCGGTTGGTCCAGACCTTATCGCTTGCGAGTCTCCTCGGTCTCTTGTTGGAGATCGACCGCTCCGGGAACAGCCGACTGCATTCGGGCGGCTGTCTCAAAGTCGCGCAGCCGGGCTTCGAGATCCGTGTTCTCCGGGAACCGAGCGGCGTGTTCTTGATTGAGTCGCGAGACAAGATTGAGTTGCCGCGCGCGAGCCGCAGCGGTGATGCGATCGGGCGTGCGCAAGTTGAGCACCGGAGCCGACGCATCGCCGACACTGAAGGGGGTCCCTTGATGCTGTGCCGGGAGCCAGCCCGCAGACCAGTTGAGCGTGCCGTTGATCGGCATAGCCAGCGGCGTCGAGCCAATGCTTGCCCCATCGCTCACCGAATCCCGGCGACGCGAGGTAACGATCGACCATCCGCTCATAAGCACCCGGCGCGGCATCGGTCAGGAACGTCTCGACATCGGCTGGCGTCGGCGGCAGAACGGTCACATCCAGACTCTCGCCGCCGCGTGAGAGACCAGTAGGCGAACTTAGATCCAACCCGGCCTTCGGCTTGTTCGGCCCGTGACACTTCACGCACTGTGCTTTGAACAGCGCTTGCACCGCCAACGACAATTCAGCCGCATCCAACACTCGCAATCCTTGAACCTCAAGCAACACGCCGAGCACCAGCCCCACCGCAGCCACCGGTTCAAACATTCTTCGGTCAGGCCGACGCGACATCGGGAGACACTCCTCACGAGTCCCCAACCTGTCATCGCGACTGGATGATCGCCGATTGAACATCACCGAAGCGAGCAGATGCGTTGCGTCACCTTGTATCTGGTTGGCTCGATCCCTGAAAACTCGCAGCGGCAAAATCCATGTCGATTGAATGGTGAGTTCGAAATCACGATGCTGCGAACCATGAACAACAGGCGTCAGTTTCTCCAAAGTGTGTGTTTCGCGTTGACGGCGTCTTGTGCCGCAATTTCGCGAGGCAACGACAAACAGCGGCCGCCGCGATTGCTGCTGCGGTCGTCGTGGCAGACGGTCAACATCGGCGACATCGCCCACACGCCGGGTGTGCTGGCGATTCTCGAACGGCATCTGCCTGACCTTGAAGTGCGGCTCTGGCCGAGCAAAGTGGACAACGGTGTCGAGGAGATGTTGCTCGCGCGGTTTCCGAAGCTGCGCCTCGTCAAAGGGGCCGAGGCACTCAAGGCAGCGTTCGCGGAGTGCGACTTCCTGCTGCATGGTTCGGGACCGTCGCTCGTCGCGGAGAAAGATGTCGTCCGTTGGAGCAAAGAGACCGGCAAGCCCTACGGCGTGTATGGCATCACTCTGCCGCTGCAAGGTTCGACGGCCACGTTACCCGCGCCCGATAAAATCATCGATCAAACGGTCTCCGTGCTGAGCCGCGCGAAGTTCACCTATTTCCGCGATTCGGTCTCGCTCGAACTGGCGAAGAAGCGTGGCTGCACATGCCCGGTCATGGAGTTCGGCCCGGACGGCGCGTTCGGTACGGACCTGCGTGACGACGCGAAGGCGACGGCGTTCCTCAAGGCCAACGGTTTGGAAGAAGGACAATTCCTCTGCTGCATTCCGCGTCTGCGGTTCACGCCGTATTGGACGATCCCCAGCAAGAACGCTTCCTTCGATGAGAAGAAGCACGCTCGCAACGAGTCGCTCAAGGAACACGATCACGCGCCGCATCTGCAGGCGATCATCGAGGTGCTGCGGCAGACGAAATTCAAAGTGCTCATCTGCCCCGAAGATCAGACACAGATGGCCGTCGGCAAGGAGTTGCTCTACGACCCGCTCCCGGCTGACGTGAAGCCGCGAGCCGTCTGGCGTCCCGACTACTGGCTCACCGGCGAGGCGCTTTCGACTTACGTTCGCAGCGCTGGCCTGTTCGGCAACGAGATGCACTCGCCGATTATGTGCATCGGCAACGGCATCCCGGCGATCGTCTGCCGCTGGTCCGAACAAACGACGAAAGGGCTGATGTGGCGCGACATCGGCCTCGGCGACTGGCTGTTCGACTTCGACAAGGACGAGGACTGCCAACGCCTTCCCGAAACCGTGCTGGCCCTCGCGAAAGACCTCGACGCTGCCCGCGCGAAAGCCGCCAAGGCACGAGCCTTCGTCGAACAACGGCAACGCGATTCCATGCAGGTCGTGAAGAGATTTCTCATCGGATGAAACCGCTACTCATTCCACAAACGAAGGAACATTCCATGAAGTCGGCTTTGAAATTCTGTTGGATGGGATTGGTCGTTGTTCTGACCTTGGGCTTCGGCCTCGCGATGGGGCAGGAGAAGGTCGAACCCAAGCGGATCGGGCTGTGGGGTGGTCGGGCCGCGCTCGGCGAGGGACAGGTTCAAGAGACCGAGGTCTGGCTCACCGTGTATCGTCCAACGAAGGGCAATGGCACGGCGCTCGTGATCTGTCCCGGCGGTGGATACGGCGGTCACGCCATCCAGCCGGAGGGACATGGCATCGCGGCGTGGCTCAACGGTCACGGCATCACGGGCGTGGTGCTCGAATACCGACTCCCTGCGGGACGTCATCAAGTTCCGTTGCTCGACGCTCAACGTGCGATCCGCACCGTGCGAGCGAATGCCAAGGACTGGGAGATTGACCCGGCGCGCATCGGCATCATCGGGTTCTCGGCCGGAGGTCATCTGGCCTCAACCGCTGCGACGCACTTCGACGACGGGGACTCGAAGGCAACCAACCCCGTTGATCGAGTCAGTTGTCGGCCGGACTTTGCCATCCTGATCTATCCCGTCATCACGATGGACGCGACGACGCATCAAGGTTCGCGGAACAATCTGCTTGGGAAAGATCCCTCACCGAAGCTGATCGAACTCTTCTCGAACGAAAAGCAGGTGACCGCCAAGACTCCACCGACGTTCCTCGCACACGCCAAGGACGACAAGGTGGTCGTCCCCGCCAACAGCCAGATGTTCTACGACGCACTGCAAAGTCACAAAGTACCGAGCAAGTACCTCGAATTGGCCTCCGGTGGCCACGGCCTCAATGGTTACAAAGGCCCGATGTGGGATGCCTGGCAAGAACAATCTCTCGCGTGGCTCAGGGAGTTGAAGCTCCTTCCGCCCGCGATCAAATCAGCCGGAACGCGCTAGCGTCCGGTTTTCCTCGACTCGAACCGGACGCTAGCGCGTGCCGGCTGAATTTGTGGTTTGTTTCTGCGGTCATCCAATCTCTGCGGTGTAAGAGTTTGAAGACTGAATCACCGCAGAGATTGGATGACCGCAGAGGCAATATTGAAAGCTGCCAACGCAAAGCCAGAAGAACCAATGGAAATGCGTTTGAAACGAAACATCTCATGAAACCACGCGGTCTGCTTCTCGAGATGAATTTGTCATTCCTGTTCTTCATCGTTGCCGTCGCTTCGAGTTGCTGTGCTGCTGACGAAAGACCCAACATCGTCGTCATCCTCGCCGACGACCTCGGGTACGGGGATGTGCGTTGCTACAACGAGCAGTCGAAAGTTCCGACTCCGCACATTGACAGGCTCGCGCGTGAGGGGGTGCGATTCACCGACGCTCATAGTCCTTGCACGGTCTGCACGCCGACGCGCTACAGCTTGATGACGGGGCAGATGGCGTTTCGCGTGCCGAATGGTGGCACGGTCTTCACGGGGGTCGGCGGGCCGTCACTGATCGCGCCCGGTCGGCTCACGCTGCCAAGCATGCTTCGCAACAACGGCTATGCCACGGCGTGTGTCGGCAAGTGGCATGTCGGGCTGACGTTCTTCGACAAGAAGGGGCAGCCGGTGCGCGGCGATGGCGTCGAGGCGGTTCGTCGCGTCGATTTCTCGCGACGCATTGCGGGAGGGCCGGTCGATCATGGCTTCGAGCGTTTCTTCGGAACCGCTTGCTGTCCGACGACCGACTGGCTGTATGCCTTCATTGAGAACGATCGCGTCCCCGTCCCGCCGACAGACCTCATTGATCGGTCGAAGCTACCAAAACATCCCTACGCGAACGATTGCCGCGCCGGGCTGATCGCGCCCGATTTTCCAATGGAAGAAGTGGACCTCGTCTTCCTGAAGAAGAGCCGCGAGTTCCTGGAGCAACACGTTCGCCAGTCGCCGAGCAAACCGTTCTTCCTGTTTCACTCCGCGCAGGCCGTGCATCTGCCGTCGTTCGCTGCGCCGCAATTCCAGGGGAAAACCAACGCCGGCCCGCATGGCGACTTCATCCATCAGCTCGACTCTGTGGTTGGCGAACTGCTCGCAACGCTTGAGAAACTCGGTGTCGCCAACAACACGATTGTCCTCTTCACCAGCGACAACGGCCCGGAGACCACCAGCGTCATCCACATGCGCGCAGACTATGGTCACGACGGTGCTCGACCCTGGCGCGGAGTCAAACGCGATAGCTGGGAAGGCGGGCACCGCGTGCCGCTCCTCGTTCGCTGGCCCGGCAAGGTGAAACCGGGGACGACCAGCTCACAGCTTGCGAGTCTTACCGATGTGATGGCGACGGTCGCGGAGATCATCGGCACGAAGCTCCCGGACAACTCCGCTGAAGACAGTTTTAGTTTGCTGCCCGCGCTACTCGAAGAAGCTCATGAGCCGATCCGCCCCTATCTTTTGCAGCAAGCCTTCGGTGGCTCGCGCACGCTTTCGATTCGTCGCGGCGATTGGAAATACCTCGACCACTCCGGTTCCGGCGGCAATCGCTACGACAACAACCCCGCCCTCAAGCCGTTTCATCTGCCGGACACGGCCCCCGACGCGCCCGGCCAGCTCTACAATCTCGCAGCCGATCCCGGCGAGACCACGAACCTGTTCGATGCCCGGCCAGAAGTCGTGGCCGAACTGAAAACGCTCCTCGAACAATCCAAGACGAGTGGGCGCAGCCGACCGCATCAACCATGAATCAGAAGCATCCACATTCCATGGCTCCGTAAATGGAGCCACCTGGAATGCCGCCGCCGGCCAGAACCGCCGAGTAGCAGAAGGGCCAGTGATCGCGGCCGTTGTTACCGTTGATCTTCGGCGTCAGACCGAATTCCCCGGCGCAGGCGACGAGCGTCTCGTCCAACAGGCCCCGTTGTGACGGTCACCAGTCGCACACCCGCTTCGACCAGTCGCCGCGCGGTGAGAAAACTTTCGCCGTACTCATTGCGTCCGTAGCGATCGCGCGTGGCGGGTGATTCGAGTTCAAGGTTCAGCGCGTCCTTCACGGTCGGCGAATGGAGCATTCGATACGCGGTCTCGTAGACGCTGTCGAACGCTTTGATTTCGGAGGACTGCTGCACGAATCGGTCTTCGGCGTCGAGCAGATCGCGCAATCCGCGCCGCGCTTGCAGCCGAGCGATCGACATGTCGCTCGGCAAGGTCAACGGGATCGTCGGCGGATCGGAACGCGGCCCGACTTGCACATGGTTGAAGACTTGGCCCAGCTCAATCGGATCGTGCGTTGATCCTAGAAAGCCAGCATGAGTCCCCGCGTAGAACAAGCCGTCATGCGCGACCGCGCGAGGAATCGAGAAGCTGGCAGGAGTCAGCGATTTCTCGCCCATGTATGAGAACATCGAACCGATCGAAGGGAAGTCGCTGCGCGTCCGAGCGTTCGCGGGGAAGACTCGCGGAGGGGTCATGACTCGGCCGGTCAGCGTGTGATACACCGACGTCTGATGATCGGTCGTGTTGTGAGTCAGCGAGCGGATGATCGACAGCTTGTCGGCCTGCCGCGCCACTTGCGGCAACTGGTCTCCCAGCAGCATCCCCGGAACGGAAGTTTGAATCGGTAAGAACGGACTACGGATGCCATCGGGCGCATCTGGCTTTACGTCCCATAGGTCCTGTTGAGGCTGACCTCCCCAGGCAAAGAGGAAAATCGAGGACTTGGCCGATCGCTTCGCCGCCACCGCTTGGGATTTTTCCGCCGCCATCAACCAAAACGACGAGCTGCCAAACGATCGCCAGCAGTCTATCACTCGATTCGAGTTTTCAAAACATGCGTCAGACGTGGCAGCCCCGTGCATTCGATTCAATCTCGGCAGAGCCTGGTCTTCATCCGCGGGACGGCTTTGCCATCCGCGGGCCGATGAGACTTGTTGACATTCAGGCTGCCCACGGATGGCAAGGCCGTTCCGCGGATGAAAGCATTTCCGGCAGGAGTTATGACTGATGACCGAAAGAAAAATCTCCAAGTCCGTGTAAGAATGGGCCGCGACCTGTGTCTAATCTGTCGGGAGCGACGGTTGATGACGCACGAAAGGCACCATGATTCCCAGTCCCCCAGACACGCGAGCCAGTTTGATTCTGCGTCTGCCCGACGCGGCGGATGCGGCGGCTTGGGATGAGCTGGTGGCCATTTATGGGCCGTTGGTGTTTCGGATGGCGGCGCGGCAGGGACTGCAAGCGGCGGATGCGGAGGATCTCGTTCAGAATGTGTTCGCGGCGATTGCTCGGTCGGTGGCGGAGTGGTTGGAGCGGCCGGATCGGGGAAAGTTTCGAGCTTGGTTGTTGCGGATCGCTCGCAATGCGGCGGTGAATTTTTTGACGCGACGTCGGCAGGGTTCGATCGGGGCCGGCGGGGATGAGGTCGCGCAGTTGCTGGCCGAAGTTCCGGCACAGGAATCTCAACTGTCGAGTGAGTTTGATCTCGAATACCGACGCGAAGTCTTTCGCTGGGCGGCCGAGCAAGTGCGAGACACGGTGGCCGACACAACGTGGCAAGCGTTTTGGCTCACTCAAATGGAGAGCCTTCCGATCACGGAAGTGGCCGAGCGATTGGGGATCAGCGTCGGCAATGTCTACATCGGTCGCAGTCGCGTGATGACTCGGTTGAAAGAACTTGTGAAACAGTTTGAGGCTGTCGAATGAAAACCAACTCACTTTGCAGCGACGACAGCTTGCGGCTGCTGTTGCGAGAAGACGAACAGAGCGGCGACTACCGCGATGCCGCTCGGCATGTCGATTCGTGTCCGCATTGCCAACAGCGAATTGGTGAACTCGCGGCGGAGGATGACGAGTGGCATGAAGCGCATGAGATGCTGCTCGCGGGTGACGAGTCCGGCTCAGGCAACATCGACTCGTTGTCCGGTCACGAACGGAGTCGCGGGCGCTGGCAACGAGGACCGGCCGCTTGGACGGAGGCGATGGCTCGGCAGTTATTGTCTCCTCCGTCTCATCCGGAGATGTTGGGGCGCATTGGTCGCTATGAGGTCGAGCGGCTGATCGGGGCCGGCGGGATGGGGGTCGTCTTTAAGGCGTTCGATTCGGAATTGAACCGGCCGGTCGCGGTGAAGTTGCTGAGTCCGTATCTCGCGGGGAGTGGTGCGGCTCGGAGGCGCTTCGCGCGGGAGGCGCGAGCGGCGGCGGCGGTTGTGCATGAGCATGTCGTCGCGATTCACAACGTCGAGACCGACGGGGACGTTCCCTTTCTGGTGATGCCCTATGTCCCCGGCGAATCGTTGCAGAGTCGGCTCGATCGCGAAGGGGCGCTCGACGTTTGCGAGATCTTGCGGATCGGGATGCAGACCGCTTCGGGGTTGGCGGCCGCTCATGCGCAGGGGCTGGTGCATCGCGATGTCAAACCGGCCAACGTGCTGTTGGAGAAGGGAGTCGAACGCTCGCTGCTGACCGATTTCGGACTGGCTCGCGCGAGCGACGATGCGAGTCTCACACGCACCGGGCATCACCTAGGGACTCCGCAATACATGTCGCCGGAGCAGGCTCGCGGTGATGCGGTCGATGCTCGCAGCGATCTGTTTAGTCTCGGCAGCGTGATGTATGCGATGTGTACCGGCCGCCCGCCGTTTTGCGCGGAGAGCAGTTACGGCGTGCTGCGTCGCATCACCGATTCCGAACCGCGGCCGATTCGAGAAATCAATCCGAACATTCCAGACTGGCTCTATCGTCTGATTCAGAAGCTGCTCGCGAAGTCGTTGGCGGATCGTTTCCAATCGGCGGATGAGGTTGCTGAGTTACTCAAGCAGTGCCTCGCTCACGTCCAACAGCCGACGGCACACCGGCTCCCGCAGTCGCTCGTCAGGCCGAGCCAGCGAATCCCGCGGAAGTATTTCGTCGGTGCCATCGCCTTGCTGTCGTTGATGATGGTCGGAGTCGGCATCGCGAGTCGGATCACGCAACCGCGCCCGGAAACGACTCCGACTGCGGATGAAGTCCGATCGCCGCCGACCGACTTCCCGGCTGACGAACCGTCGGACTGGCAGACCATCGACTCGCGGTTGAACGATCTCAACCACAAGGCACACCGGCTCGGCCGACAAGTCGAATCCGATTGGGACACGGCTCCGTCGCTCGCGCCGCCATCAGATCAACCCCTCGCAATTCCGACTCTCCCACAGGAGACCGAATCATGACACGGTTTTGGAAAACAGTGCTGCTCATCACGTTGATCGTGCCGGCCATGCTGTTGGTCGGAGCGTTTGGCTGGTACGCAACGGCGCAGGCCCCCAGGGCAACGAGAGACCCGGTCGTCAGGCCACAAGAGTTTCTTGAGCTCGCGGCCCCTGAACCGTTGGGAGGAAAGCTCGCTCTCACTGACGTCCGATCGAACGTCGGCGATTCGCGGCTCGAAGAACTTCGCGCGAAAGCCGCGTTGGCGGAGAAGAGAAGCATCGAACGAGCCAACGTCCTCCGCGAACGACTCAAGCAGTCCGAAGGAGTCGGCGAAGCCGAGGTGAAGAAGGCACTGCGAGCCGAGTTGCACGTCGCTGTCTTGGAAGCCTTCAAAGCTCGACACGATCTGCACGCCGCCGAAGTCGCGTCGTTGGAGAAGCAAGCTCAAGCGATGAAGCAAAAGCTCGTCGAGCGCGAGGCCAGCGCTGCGGACATCGTCGACCGCCGCGTCGAGGATTTGCTCAACCCCGACAAGCAGTGGATTGTGGAACCACCGGCAGCGAACTTGCCCTTCCGCGAGACGACTGCGATCGAGCCACCAACAGGAAACGAGAACAAGTTGCTCGTCCGCCGGAGCGAGACTTCGGTGACGGTCGAAGGCCAGTTCGACGGCAACGAAGAGATTCTGATGGTGATCGGCGACCCGAACACCACAGCGGCCGCGAAGGACGTGAAGGAATTGAAATTGTCCACACCCGTACACAAGGCAGGCGAGTATGTGATCGAGGTGCGACAAGACGTGGTGAAAATCGACGGTGGCGGGATGGTTCCGGGGCTTGTGTTTCAAGTCCACAATGTGCCGAACACCGTCCAGGGCACGTCGAATATCTCCTTCACCGACAAAGATCCGCTCCCGAATGGGAAGGTGGTGATCGCGTCTCCGAAAACCAAACTGCTGCTCAAACGGAAGACCGATCAAGTGATCGTGACCGTCGGCCATGTTGAATTGCCAGACGCTCTGACCGTTGTCCCCATCAACATCGTGATTCGTCGCAGAGCGCGAACAGACCAGCCCGTGCCACTAAAGCCGCAGAACAAGCTGCCGGACGACAAGGCCGATGACTCGCAATCTGACGCACGCTCGGAAAACGGCCAGACAAAAATCGTCGCTGGGAAGATCCACTATTCCGTGCCGTTCAGCTTCCCTTCGGTGGAAGCAATCCTGAGCCATGTGCCCGAAGGAAAAGCTCGTCCCAAGCACGAGCGGATTGAATGCGAGTTGGTGAAGTACCAAGTTTCGGAAGCACGCCACTATCCGCTCGTGGGACCGGCTCAGTTGGTACGAACTCGTTTCAAATCGACCATCACGTCAGAGGCAGGTCGTGAGGTCGTCTACAGCGACACCTCGCATCTGATTCGAGTGTTGACCGAATGAGCGGCGAGGCGCTAGCCGCCGGTTCCGAACGACTGCAATACCCGCGGCTAGCGCCTTGCGGCTCACGATTCGACGACGAGGAGTCATCCACAAATCATGAAGAAAACAATCCTGCTGCGTGTCTGCGTTGCGTCTTGCCTGCTGGCCGGAGTCACCGGTTGCGGTTCGAAATCGGAGGCGGAGCGTCCGGCTGCGATCGATTCAGGCAAGCTCGTGGAATCTCCGCAGCTCACGAAAGCGGGCGATCAATCGGCCGCAGTGTCTGAGATTGCGGAAGAGCCGCCGCAGAGAAACAAAGGTGAGAAAGCCAAGCCTGATAACCCGCGCATCGCCAAGTTCGTGGAGCTCGATACGGACCAGGATGGCCAGTTGACCTTGGCCGAGTTCAGCGGCGATCGAAAAGACAAAGGAGCTAAGAAATGGTTTGAGCGCCGTGACGCCAATCGAGATGGCTTTGTCAGTCTCGGTGAATTCGTCCCGACATCCGTACCTCCACCTGCATCGCAAGCTGCTGCGTCAATCAGCTTCATCCCAGGCTGGGGCGCGAGCGAAGACCCTGCCGGTGAATCGACTGTCGAGACGCAGGGGACGACGCTGGTGATCACGACCCCGGACGCCTATGTCGACAACTACCCGCCGGGAAAGGTCAACGCGCCGCGAGTCCTGCAAGAAGTCGTTGGGGACTTCATGGCGGAGGTGAAGGTCACTCATCTTGATCCCTCCAAGCCGAATTCCGTGTTGGCGAGTCTTGGCGGGTTTCCGACTGCTTATCACGCCGGGGTCTTGCTGGTCCGCATGAACGACAAGAACTTCATTCGCTTCGAGAAGGGGAGCAAAAACACGAAGGGAGCGCATGCCACAACCTGCGAGTTGCAGGTCTGGGAAAACGGCAAACGGACGCTGTATGTGCCGGAAGACATTGAAGACGTTGCCGTGTTCCTGCGACTGGAACGCCGAGGCGATCTGCTCCTGAGCAGCTTCAGCAAGGACGAAGGCAAGACGTGGAAGGAACTGCCGCAGCACAAGCTCGAAAAGCTGACGGGCACTGTAAACGTTGGAGTTTCGGTGACGAACAACACAGAGCCAGGATGCACCGCGAAGTTTCAAGACTTGAAAGTCGCCAACGCTCAAAACCCACGAGTCGTGAAGTTCACCGAGTTGGATAAGAACCGCGATGGCCAACTGAACCTGACGGAGTTCACCGAAGATCGGAAACCCGAGGAAGCCGAGAAATGGTTTCGCCAACGCGACGTCGACGGCAACGGCTTCGTGAGCCTGCTGGAGTACGCCCCGATGCTGCCGATCGGGGTGACCCAACCCGAGCCGAAGCTCGTCCCCAGATCAAACATTGGTTCCGCCAAGTCTCAAAACGAACAGCCGCCAACCGCGAAGCCTGCTACGAGTGAATCCCCGAAAAACTAACCCGAAGCGTCAGCTTTGAAGTTGCGCATTTCTCCTTGAACCCGGAGGGTTCGCAGCTATTAGCCGGTGGTCGCCGAAGGAGCACCACCGGAAACAAGCCAAACGACCGGTGCATCCCAGCGGGATGCCAGCCATTCCACCGCTGGCATCCCGCTGGGATGCAATGCCGCCGAAAACGTATTTCCGGTGGTATCGCTTCGCTCAACCACCGGCTAATGGCTGCGAACCCTCCGGGTTCAACTGCAGACTTCGCAACTTCACAACTCACTTCGCAACTCATGTTTCACGACACAACGCCGATGGCCTCCCATGAACCTCCAGCCCCACCCGAATCCGATTCGACATCGTTCGCCGAACGGCATGACGTTGATCGAGCTGCTGGTCGTGATTGCCATCATCGCGCTCTTGATTGCCTTGTTGATTCCCGCCGTGCAAATGGCTCGTGAGTCGGCTCGGAAGACGGAGTGCCGGAATCATCTCAAGCAGATCGGGGTGGCTTTGGAAAACTATCACGCATCGAACCGCATCTATCCCCCGGCCTCGATTCGAGCCACTCCCTTCTTGAACAATGGACGGGATGAGCCGCGCAGCACTTGGACCATCTCGATCTTGCCGTATCTCGATGCGTCACCGCTTTTCAAATCGTACGTCCCCACGCTGAGCACCGATGACCCCGCGAACAACCAGTTGCGAGCCGCTTCAATTCCCGGCTACTTGTGCCCAACCGACACAGGTTCCGAAGTTCCCTTCGAGCCACGATTGGGAATCACTTATCGCCGAGGCAACTACGGAGCCAACTTCGGTGCGGCGAGTTGGGGCTCCGACGATTGGCAACAGCTCAAGTATCGAGGCGTGATGGGGCAAAACGTCGCGGTTCGACATGCCGACATGACCGACGGGTCCAGCCAGACCGTTGTCGTCGCGGAACTCCGGATTCAGCCATCACCGCGAGACAATCGAGGCGTCTGGGCATTTCACAGTGCGGGGTCAGCCAGCGTGGGACTCGATTGCGATTCGCTCTGCCGAGGCATCAACAGCGATCCAACCTCCGACTGGATTCCGTTCTGCGATCCGATCCCCGGCGGGATGCCCTGCACCTTCCAAAACAACGTCGACAGCAACGCCGGACCGCGCAGCCAACACAGCGGCGGAGCACACCTGTTGCTCGGCGATGGTTCCGTCCGATTCGCGAATCAGTCCGTCAGTCAAACCACATTGAACGCGATCTTCACCAGCCAAAATCGAGACGTCGCCGGCGAATGGTGAGGAAAGTATTCGGGGTCAGGCACCGCAAAATTCAAAATTGGCGGAACTAAGCGTTGGAAGTACTCAGAACGTAGCTCCGCCAATTTTGAATTTTGCGGTGCCTGACCCCTGCCGCAGTGCGAGACCAACATGAGTAACTGGAAGTGGCGTAGTCTTGGACAAGAATTCGGCCCGGTCGAAATCACCGCGTTGAATGAACTGGCGAAGAACGGCACGCTCGGCCCCGACGACGAGGTCTGTCGCGGCGGTTCTGAGCAATGGGAGCGCGTGGCTACCGTCCCGGAACTCCAAAGATTCTTCACGCCGACTACGAGCAGCACCGCTGCGACATCCACGAAGTCACCTGAGCCAGCCAAGCAGGCTCCAACAACAACGCCTGCGACTCCAGTCGAACCGACTTTCAAACCGCTCGCCGTCGCGGCACCGACGCCAGCAACCGTCGTCCCAGCGGCGCAGACGATGCCTCATCCGTATGTCTATCGCCCGACGCCTTCGACTTCGTTGCGGACCAAGATCGTGGTCGCCGTGAGCATTCTCTTGTTCTGCGGTTTGGGAGCCGGCGGCGTCTGGTACTTCTTCCTGCGACCGGTCGTGATTCCGCTGGTCGGTCCCAAGAAGCCGGTCGTCTGCATGGCCTTCAGCCCGGACGGCCGCTGGCTCGCTTCTGCTGGAGACGACAACGCTCTGTACCTGTACTCGGCCGACGACGGGACGCTGCGGCGCACGCTGCAAGGTCACGAGGGGCACATCATGGCGGTCAACTTCAGCCCCGACAGCCAGCGAGTCATCACGGGAGCTCAAGACAACACGGCCAAGGTGTGGGATGTCGAAAAGGGAGTCGAAGTCTTCACGCTTCACGGACACACGCAGCGCGTTGACGGAGCGGCCTTCAGTCCCGACGGCACATTGATCGCCACCGGTTCCTGGGACAAGTCGGTCAGAATCTGGGACGCCTCGACCGGCAAGCTGAAGCGCGAGTTCCCGACTCATCTCGTGAACTGCCTCTGCTTCACCCTCGACAGCAAGACGATCGCGACGTGCAGTTGGGACTGGAGCATCCGCATGTACGAAGTGGCGACCGGCAAACAGAAACGAGCGTTCGTCGGACACGGCAACGGAGTCCATTCGATCGCGTTTCGCTCCGATGGCCTGCAACTGGTCTCCGCCAGCGAAGACCGAACGGTTCGCATCTGGAACGTCGAAACCGGCAAGCAAGTCCTCAAACTGGTCGGCCATACGAATTCCGTTTACGACGCGACCTTCACACCGGACGGCAAGCAGGTCGTCTCGTGTGGCGAGGATTCGATGATCAAAGTCTGGAATCTGGAAACGGCCCAGGAACGCCAAACGCTTTCCAAACACCCGGACGACGTCCGCTGCGTGGCCTGCAACCCCACCGGCCGAAACATCGCCTCTGGAGGTGACAACGCTGCTTCGTTCTTGTGGAAGAGATATCTGCCTTGATCGAGCGTGATTGGCGAGACGAAGCATGGTCAACAATTCGTCGGCTTTGGAGTTCGCTCGGCGATTGGAGATGTGTCATCGCGACTTCGTTGACATCGAGCGGCAATGCCAGAGGCACGCGCAGCCCGTTGCACCAAGATTTTCAGAACTCTCTGTGTTGGACGCTGTCAAATGCCGCTTTGTTCGTGTCTTGTCCGCGCCACTCACGAGTGCGGCGTGCTCATCGACACGAATGTTCGCAGTCTTCACCTACGACGAACAGACTCTCTCGCTCTACATCAACGGCGAGGAAGCCGCCTCCGTGATCCCTCAGGCAAGCTATGGCGGCCCGATTCAATACGGCCCTTCCCCGCTGTTGATTGGCAAAGGTGCCGACGGCTACGGCTGGTTCGGCAAGCTCGACGAAGTCATGCTCTTCAACCGATCCCTCTCCGCGCAAGAAGTCCATCGGCTTTATCAACTGACCAAGGACGATTGAACTCGACAAGGCCAAGAGCTGCGTCGAGGGACTGACGGCTTGACAGGGCAATCCATGATGCTGGACATTGTCGTCCATCATGAAAGAACCGCCGTCGAACTTGAACCAGCGCATCGCCGAGCGTGTCCGTGAATTGCGAGCGGCGAAAAAGTTGTCGCTCGATGGGCTCGCCTCGAAGAGCGGAGTCAGCCGGTCGATGATCTCGCTGGTGGAGCGGGGCGAAAGCAGTCCGACGGCCGTCGTGCTGGAAAAGTTGGCGGCGGGGCTGAATGTCTCGCTGGCCTCGCTGTTCGATCCGCCCGCTGCGGCGAAGCAGGCACTCAGCCCCGTGGCGCGGCGCAAGGATCAGGCCGAGTGGCAAGACCCGGCCTCCGGCTACCTGCGGCGCAATGTTTCGCCACCGAATGTGCCGCAGCCGATGCAGATTGTCGAAGTGCATTTTCCACCTCGCCAGCGTGTGACATTCGAGACCAATGCTCGCGACGTGCCGGTGTATGAGCAGATCTGGGTTCTGGAGGGGACCATCGAAATCACCATGCACGAGGAATGTCACCGATTACGCGAGGGTGACTGTCTGGCCTTAGAACTCGATGGGCCGAAGATGTTCTACAACCCGACGCGAAAGACCGCGCGCTATGCCGTTGTCGTCGCGACCGAAACTCGGAAGAAACGCTGAGCCGATCAGGAGCACGAGCCATGAATCCCACTTGGTCCTTGAGACGATTGAGTACCGTCGATGACTCGCAAATCGAAGCGTTGGCTGATGTCTTGATCGACTGTGTGGAAGGGGGAGCTTCGGTCAGCTTCATGCTCCCGCTGACGCGCGACCGTGCGTTGGCCTTCTGGCGTCGCGTCGCACAAGGCGTGAACGCGGGCGAGCGTGTCCTGCTGGTCGCCGAAGACGAGCAAGGAATCTGTGGGACCGTGCAGTTGATCTTCGACTTGCCGGAGAACCAGCCGCACCGGGCCGATCTGGCCAAGATGCTGGTTCATCGCCGCGTTCGTCGTCAGGGGCTTGGAGCAGCGATGATGCTCGCGGCGGAGGAAACGGCGCGGCAGTGCGGCAAGACGTTGTTGGTGCTCGACGCTGTGACCGATGGCGATGCCGCTCGACTTTACGAACGACTGGGTTGGGTCCGCGTGGGGGACGTCCCCAACTTTGCCTTGATGCCGCGAGGAGAACCTTGCAGCACGACGTACTACTACCGCAACCTGGAGAGCTTGTTGAAAAATTCGGAGAGATGTAACCCGAAGCGTGAGCGAGGGTCAGAATCAACGAGAATTCAGGCGTCGAACTCCCTCGCTCACGCTTCGGGTTACATTTTTCAACAAGCTTTGGAGAAGCCGGTCGCTGCCGTGGGATTGGACACGAATCCGTCGGCGAAAGAAGCGGTCGTCGAGTTTCACATCCGCGAAGCGACAGAGGCGGACCTACCGGCCATTGTCGACATCTACAACCAATCCATTCCGGCTGGCTGGTCAACGGCCGACACGAAGCCGATCACCGTTGCCGATCGCGTGGAATGGTTCCGCAAGTTCGATCCCGCCAAGCGACCGATCTGGGTGGCCGAAGTCGATGGTCAGGTCGTCGCCACGAGTTACCTCTCGTCGTTTTATGGAGGCCGCCCGGCCTACGACGCGACTGCCGAGGCGAGCATTTACGTCGCGACGGCCTATCACCGCCGCGGCATCGGCCGGCGTTTCAAGCAGTGGGTCATCGAGCAATGCCCGCGACTTGAAGTGACGACGCTCCTGAGCATGCACTTCGATCACAACGAGGGAACCCGGCGGATCAACGAGAGCCTCGGCTTCGAACAACTGGGCCACCTCACGGAGATTGCTGTTGTGCAGGGGCAGAAGCGAGGTCTGGTCATCTGGGGTCTCCGCATTCCCGCCAAGAAAGGTTGATCGTCTCATGTCCGAACACAAAGCCACGATTCGCTGGACTCGCACGAGTCCCGACTTCCTCATCGGAAAATATTCGCGAGAGCACACATGGACTTTCGATGGAGGCGTGATCGTGCCGGCATCACCGTCGCCATCAGTTGTTCCTGCGCCTTACTCAAACGCGGCGAACGTTGACCCGGAGGAGGCGTTCGTCGCAGCCATTTCGAGCTGCCACATGCTGACCTTTCTGTACGTGGCCTATCAGCAAGGCTTTCAAGTCGACAGCTACGTCGACGAAGCTGTCGGCGTGATGACCAAGAACGAGCGGGGGATTCCTTGGGTCAGTTTGGTGACGTTGCAGCCAATGATCGCCTACAGCGGTGACAAGTTGCCGACGCCAGCGGACGAGCAGCATCTTCATCACTCGGCTCACGAGCAGTGCTTCATCGCCAATTCCATCAAGACCGATGTCAGAGTTGGCGGGCGAGAACTCTGACGTCGCTCAACTTCTCAGGACCGATTCCAAGCATCACAAGTTGGGAACCAGTTTCCGCATTGAGGCATCATGTATATCCCTCCGAGCTTCCTCGAAACCGACCGAACCAAGCTTCATGAATTCATGGAGCAGCACAGCTTCGCCACGCTGATTTCGTCCCACGAGGACGAGCCGGTCGCGAGTCATTTGCCATTGCTGCTCGACCGCGACGCTGGGCCGCACGGGCGGTTGATGGGGCACATGGCGCGAGCCAACTCACACTGGCAGACGGCGGGCAACCAACGAGCGCTGGCCATCTATCACGGGCCGCACGCTTATGTTTCTCCGGGATGGATCGCGGCTCAGAATGTCGTGCCGACTTGGAACTACGTCACGGTTCACGCCTACGGCACGCTGCGGCTGATCGAAGACCGCGACCGGCTGCGCGAAATCCTGCAACGCACGGTCAGCCGTTACGAATCGAACCGCG
>JBJXEX010000194.1:0-11001 GCA_046156195.1 Planctomycetaceae bacterium
CAGGTATTCGTACCGCCCGGACTTCTTGACTCTGGCAAACATCGTGTCGCTCCCTCGCGTGACCACTTCAGGACACCACGATTGATAGCGACAAAATGCGAATAAACAATGTTGTTTATGGGGGTACTTAGGAATTAAAGCGGTCAGTTGTGGCACTACAAAGTGACACCGCAGTAAAAAAAAACCGGCGCAAGTCCAATCATGCCAACAAAGCTGCCCCGAATTCCGGCAAGGAACTGTCGAAGTTGAGTTGAAGCTCGACGAAGCGGGCGGCGCGGCGCTGAGGACGCTCACGAAGTCGCTCGGAATCAGCCGCTGGCGATTCTCGTCAAAGGGGAAGTGATCGCCGCTCCGATCGTCCGCGAAGAGTTCGGTCAAAACATCGCAATCACCGGCAACTTCACTCGCGAGCAAGCTGACATGCTCGCGAAGACTCTCCGCATTCCGACCGCTCCTCGCGCTGGGCGCGGGTCTCCCGACCCCGCTCTCGAAGAGCCGCGCCGAGCGCGATAGCCACTCGATGCGGAAGCGATGCTTTCGCTGAGGATCGCGAGACGATTACAAATGTGGTTGTCGGTCGCATGTCGCTCACCCATCTTTCGCTGGCGGTGAGCTGTTTGAGTTGTGCGGCGCGCTGCGGATTTGGCTGACAGAAAGACTTGGGGCAGAAAGATGAATGCGGTCTCGATTCGTCTCTGCGTGTTCTTGTCCGTGTTGTTTCTGTCGGTTCTTTGGTCGGACGCTGCGTCACTGGCCGAGGACGCGATCGTTGCGGAGTTCAAGGCGTGCGATGCGAACGACGATGGGGTGCTCACCGAGGCGGAGTATTTGAAGCGGGTCGGGCGCGAACAGCCCGTGCTTCTTCGCGAGTTCAAGGTCTTTGATATTGATCGCGACGGGAAGATGACGCAGGCGGAGTTTGTCACGGTGCCAGTGGGACAGGCGGATGAACTGCGGGGGAAGTTGGCTGATCCGGTGGTCTTGCTGTCGGAGAAGGCGATGGCCCGGTTGGCGAAGGAGTGGAAGACTTGGGATCAGAACGGAGATGACTCGCTGTCGGCGGAGGAGTTCAAAGCGGGAGGCGTGGCGGCCCAGGTGCGTGGGTTGGAAGCGACGGGGTTTGGTGATTGGGATTTGAATCGAGATGGACTGCTCTCGCGGCAGGAGGTGGCTCGTGTGTTGGACATCGCGTTCGGCGTGCGCGCTCCCAGCGGTGAGTTGCTGCGGGACAACATCGGACGGGTTGTCGATTGGCGAATGTTCCTCGCGTTGAAACCGGATGCCAACGGGCAAATCGCGCGCGAGGACTACATCAAGGCTCTCGGTCCGAATCAGAAGCCGGAGACTTGGTTCCCGACGATCTTCGCGGCGGAGAATGAGCGGTTCGACATCACCGCGTTCTCGACCAGTTCGCATCGGACCGATCCCGTGCAGCAGTTCCTGGCGATGGATGCCGATCTCAGCGGCAGTTTGTCTCCCGCGGAATTGGCGGGGCTGCCGGCTTGGGGACCGCCGGGGAAGAACTGGCTTGCCGGTTTCGATGACGACAAGGACGGAACCTATTCGCTGAGCGAGTTCCTGTTGATCCCGCACGTCAATCTGATGGCCGTGTGGCATGCGGCGACCGACACGAACGGTGACGGCAAGCTCAGCTTGGAGGAGTTTCGCTTCATGCCGGCTCCCGCATTGGCGGCGCTCGGCGCGGAGTATTTTCGGCGGCTCGATTTGAATCAGGATCAAGCGTTGTCGCTGACCGAGTGGCCGTTTCACACGACTCATGCCGGTGCGAAGTTCGTGCTGCTCGATGCCAACTCGGACGGTCAGTTGACCGAGGCGGAGTTCACGGCGGAGGGGAGCTTGCCGGCGAATCGACTGAGCCGCGACTTCAAAGTCTTCGACGCCGACTCGGATGGCCGCATGACTCTCGCCGAGTTTCTGACGATCCCGCATAGGGTTCCCGAAGCGCAGCGGACACCGATCCCCGATCCGATCGTGTTGTTGTCCGAGAAAGCATTCAAGGGGCTGACCGATCAATGGGGCGAGTGGGACTCCGACGGCGACGGCATGCTGAATGCGAAAGAGTTCGAGACCGCCAAACTCGGCGAACATGTGAGAGGACTCGTCGCGACGAAGCTCGCGGACTGGGATTGGGACCGCGATCAGAAAGTCTCGCGTGAGGAAGCGGCCAAGCTGGTGGACGTCGCCTTCGGCGTGCGGATTCCCGGAGGCGAATTGGTGCGGGAGCCGTCGGGGCGCGTGGTCGATTGGCGGATGTTCTGCGGCCTCAAATTGGATCGCGAGGGCTTCGTGAGTGTGATGGATTACGCCCAGGCACTCGGCGCGATTTCGGACGACGAAAAGAAGAGGTGGATCGCCAAGACCGATCAGAACGGCGACGGCAAATTCAACTGGGCGGAGTTCGCCAAGAGCGACCATCGCACCGATCCGGTCGGGACGTTCCTGCAGCTCGATGCCGATTTGGACGGCCGGTTGACTCCGAAAGAATTGAAAGCGTTGACCGTCGATCAGCAACCGATCGCGGCCTGCATGTTTCCTGGATTCGACGACGACCGAGACGGCGGCCTCTCGCTGCGCGAGTTCCAACTGACGCCGCTGGTCAACTTCCTCGCCCATTGGGGGTCGTTCCAGGATGCCGATGAGGACGGGAATCTGCAGCTCGCGGAGTTCCGCTTCCATCCGGGAGTCGCGCTGTCGGCGCTGGGGGCCGAGTACTTCCGACGGCTCGATGTACACGAGGACGGGGCGCTGTCGCTCGAAGAGTTCCCGTTCATCACGACCCGCCCACCTCCCAACGAAATCCGCGTGCGATTCGCCGACGGCCGAGTCCTGGCGATCTCGATCCCCGATTACCCGAACATCTTCTCGCCGGAGATTTCCCCCGACGGGAAGTGGGTGGCCGTCGATGGCTGGAAGCGCGGCGAGAACAACATCTCCGCGCACCTGCTGATCGCCAGCTTGGAGACCGACGAGGTGCGCGATTTGGGCATCGGCTGCATTCCGCACTGGTCGGCCGACAGCCGCCGCATCGCCTATTCGAAGTACAGCCAAGGAGTATTCGTTCGCGATTTTGAATTGGACTCCGAAGAGGAATCGATCGACCCTCAAGGCTGGGCGATCGAGTTCTCGCCCGACGGGAAGAAGTTTGCATACTTCCTCAACGGCAACAACTTCGTCATTCGCGACGTCGCCTCCAACGAGAAACGCTCTCTCTTCGCCGAAGGCAAAGGCCCCTACCAGTACATCGAACACAACTTCGCGTGGTCCCCCGATTCGCAACGCATCTGCTTCAAGGGCCATCGCGCAGCCGGCGGCCTGGAGGTCGGCATCGTGACCACGACCGGGGACGATCCGAAGCTGCGCGTGCTCTGCGACGCCAAGGATGTCGCCTCGGATTTCTCATGGCTCGCCGACCAACGGCTGATGTTCCCGCGCACCCCGGCCGGAGCCACGAAATCACAAATCCACGTCATCGACCCCGATGGAGAAAGCGGAAAACCCTCAGAGCGTTACGCCAAACAACCTGCCAACCGCAACAATGTCGGAGTCAGTTGGTCCCGCGACGGCAAGACCTTCGTCTACATCAGCACGAGGTGACGAGAAAATGTTTCAATGTTCGCGATAAGTTCATCCCGGAGGGATTGCAGCCATTAGCCGGGGGTTGAGCGCAGCGACACCCCCGGTCAAAACAATTCAACATGTTTTGCATCCTGAAGGGATGCCAGCAACGATGAATCATCGACGGTTTCCAGCGCTGGCATCCCTCCGGGATGCAAAGACATCTCGGCCACGGAACCGGGGGTATCGCTGCGCTCAACCCCCGGCTAATGGCTGCGATCCCTTCGGGATCAACCGCATTTGCCGCTGGTCGTCATCGCTTCCTGAATCAATCCTTGCGAGACTTCGGATAAACAAACGCTTGGAAGAACCAGTCGAGGACAATTGCCATGACAACATCACATCGCCATGCAATCCTCTACGCGGCACTGGCAATGACTCTCTCGCCAATGCGCGCTCATGCCGACGAACCGAAAGCTGCCGTCAAAAAAGCCGCTGATTCCAAGCCGGCAGATGCAGCACCAAAAGCCGACCAACCCGCCGAGCCCAAGAAGGCGGTCGATGCCCGCGAAGCTCAAATTGATGCGCAGGTCCAACAGTGGATCCCTCAATTCACTCAGCAGTACCGGCCGATCCTCACAACCGAACTCAACTTCATTCGACAAGTTTGCGACCTGACTCCGGAACAACGTCCGAAGATCAAAACCGCGGGCGAAGCGACTTTGAAAGAGGCCGTCGTCAAGATGGCCGAATTTCAGGGAGCCATGATGCGCGGCGGCTTCCGCGGTCAAAACCAACAGCCCGACCCTCAGAAGACAATTCGCGAATCCATCGCGAAGGCGTTGCAGGACACACTGACTCCCGAACAAATGGCGAAGTACAAGGCCGAGGCGACTCAGCGCACCGCCCTTCGCAAACGAGCCGCCATCCGCTGCGTTGTCGCTCGGCTCGACGGCACCTTGTGTCTGACCGCTGACCAGCGAGACAAGATCACGCAGTCGATCACCGCCGGCTGGCAAGACAAGTGGGAGCAATGGCTCGCGCTGTCCGTCTACGGCGACCAATACTTTCCGATGGTGCCGGACCAACATGTCGCGACGCATCTCGATGCCGATCAGAAGTCGGTGTGGGGCGGCCTGCAAAAAGTCGAGTTCGGCTACTACGGCGGCAACATTATCGCCGAAGCCGACGACGGTTGGTGGGGCGTCGAACCCGTAAAAGTAGAAGCACCAAAGGAATGAACTGCCTCCGTCGCTGAACTCGCCAGAGTTCAGGGCGTTGCCCCCAACGGCTGAATTCTGGCGAATTCAGCGACGACTTGAAGCAAACGCGGAACTGTCGTGATGACGAACGGGAATTCGAGGTGGCTCATGTTGCCAACAATGAAATCTGAAG
Organism: Planctomycetaceae bacterium; assembly: GCA_046156195.1. Lineage (GTDB taxonomy): Bacteria > Planctomycetota > Planctomycetia > Planctomycetales > Planctomycetaceae > SXKJ01. The sequence goes on from JBJXEX010000194.1 coordinate 4,972, forward strand.
ACTCGATCCCGGCGCGACCGCGTTGGCTCCGCCTGCTCGCGCTGCCGATGATCCTGTTGGCTTCGTTGGCAATCGCGGCTGACGAGGATGACGACGATCCGCCCGCCAACGCGGCTCAGGTCAACAACGGGTTCTTCATCCAAGAAGAGAACTTCGACCAATGGGTCTTCCAAGGGAGCAACAACGCGGCGGCCGGCAAAGCTCGGATTGAATCGAGCGTGAAGATGAAGCTCGCGGAACTGCGGCGCGTCTGCGATCTGACGGACGCTCAATCGAAAAAGCTAACGCTCGCGGCGCGAGGCGACATGCGGCAGTTCTTCGAGGAGGTCGAAGTCGTTCGCAAGAAGTTCCTTAAAGTGCGAAACGATCAGAACGCCTTTAATCAAATCTGGCAGGAGATCCATCCGCTGCAACGGAAACAACAGGCGGGCTTGTTCGGTGACTCCTCCTTCTTCGCCAAGACGGTTCGCAACACGCTGACGCGCGAGCAACAGGAGAAGTACCAGGTCGTCCTCGATGATCGTCGCCGCTTCCGCTACCAAGCCTCCGCCGAAGTCGCATTGCACAACATGTCCAACTCGCTCGGTCTGCGTCACGACCAACACGAGGCGCTCTTCAAGCTCATCATCGAAGAGACGCAACCGCCGTTGAGCTTCGGCCAGTACGACCAATACTTCGTGTTTTTCAGCCTCGCGAAATTACCCAACGCCAAGCTGAAGCCGCTGTTGGATGACCGGCAATGGAAGCTGCTGCAACCACAACTCCAGCAAGGCCGAGCCATGGAAACGACCCTCATGCAACAAGGCATGATCGAGCCCCCCAAAGGCCGCATCCTCAAAAGCGTGCGCACGGTTCTCCCAGATGCAGAAGACCTCTCGGCAGCACCCTAGCCGTGGTCTCCTTCTCGCTTGCCCTTGCACAAGCGAATTAGTTCGCTACTCCGTATGCTGGCGGTCATGTTCGAGAAGGGATTGGTCGAACGGGACGAGTCTTCGTTTCCGATGACCTTCACGGCGGCGACCGGGCAGGAAGAGACTCGGCGGAATGTCATGTCCGAGATGATCGAGAAGCTGGGAGCCGACCACCTGGCAACAAATTGAAGCTCGATTGCGACCGCATCTGGCCTGGCTCGTGAGCGGTTGGTTGGCGGGCGTTTGTTTGTTGTCGTTGCGGCCGTTGATCGGATGGCACGGGACGTGGCGCTTGCGGCGAGTCGGATTGTCTGAGGTTCCCGATTCGGTCTCGGCGACGCTGCTCCGTTTGGCCGAGCGGCTTGGATTGCGGCGAGCGGTGGTTCGCTCGTCGAACGAGTTCGACGACTCGTTCCGTCTGCGCCCGAACAAACACGTTCGCCGTTGCTGGCGGGGATCATCGTGCTCGGCACGCTGGTCGTGGCGGTGGGAAGCGGGGTCGCTTTTGTGAGCGACGAACCCGCACTCGGAGTGGGCCTCACGACCGTGCCGGATCAGACGACCGAAGGTCTCTCAAACGTCGCGCGACCAAGGTCAACGGATGCAGCCGATGCGAACGAAGAGACCTTCGGTCCAACCGAGCGGCGGGGTCAGGAGACCCGCGCCGAGCGCGAAGTGTCGCGTGCTGATCGCGAGGCGAAGACACCAAAACGGAGTCCGAATGCACTGATCACCGTGTTGCCACATTGCCCGTGCATCAGCCGCGCGGTGTGGCGATCAGTCGCGACGGCCGATGGCTGGCGGCGGCGGGGCAGGACTCGTTCACGGCGATCTTTGATCTCAAGACGCGGCAGCAGGTGAATCCGCCGGGTGATGGGCACTCGCACGAACTCTTGAGCGTTCGTTTCGCAGGGACCAAATCGTTGGCGTCATCGAGTGACGGTGATGCTCGCGTGTGGGACATCAAGTCGGGCAAGCAACAGCAGACGCTGCCTCTTCAAGACAAGACGACGACCGTGCGCGGACTGGCCACATCGCCCGACGGATCGCTGATCGTGACCAGTGCCTTCGACGACACGCTCGGCGTTTGGGACCGAGCGACCGGCAAGCGGCTGCGAGAAGTCCCGATCCCTCCGCAGACAAAACCGCTGGCCGTCTCGGCCGACAGACGTTGGATCGCGGCGGGAGAAAGCCGGCGCGACGAGCAGGGCAACACCACGTCCACAGCGATCGTGCTGCGCGACCGAGCGACACTGAAAGTCGTCCGCGAATGGCCCGTCAGTGATCCGCGCGAGGCGGCGGCGAATGTCGATCCAGATCGCAAGCCGAGCATCTCGCACGTCGCCGAGACCGACAATGGAATGGCCTTCTCCCCCGACTCACGATTCCTGGCCTGGTCGCGCCTCGACGCGCTTCCCGGCATCGACATCGTTGAGGTCGAGCACGATCGGCTCCACGCCAGCATCCCCGTCGAGTCTCCAGTCTGGTGTTTGGATTTTCGAAATTGACCGGAACACAGCCTGATTTATGAACAAAGCCGAATCCGGCCAATTCCGAAAAACCGAACACCCGACCCCTTCGCCGAAAATTCTCCGATCACTTTTCGCGACCCCATCGTCTACCCATCAATAAGGCGGCGACTCGCACCGCTCGGAGACTTTGGGGAGACACGACCATGAAATGCTTCGGAAAAATGCTGCTCACCGCTCTGGCCGGATGGGCCGCGCTCAACGTGGCGATGTTGTTGACGTTTCGGTTGATCGGCTTCGGTCTCGACGGGCACGGCCTCCTGATGAACCCGCAGACGCAAAGCGCGAAGTTGATCGCCGTCTGGGGCGAGCTGCGACCGCTCCCGCGCATCGTCGCACAGCCCGCATCGATGATCGTCGGGTTGTATGGCTTCGCCTTCCTACATGCAGTGATCTATCGAATGCTGTCTCCCGCCTGGCCGTCGGGAGCTTGGCGGCGTGGACTGCGGTTGTCGGGATTGTTGTTCGGCGTGTGCTACTCGTTCTGGGAGTTCTTCACGCCGTTTAATCTGTTCGGCGAGCCGTGGCCGTTGATCGGCGTCGAACTAATGTTTTGGGCGACTGTCGCGCTGGCCGAGGGACTCGCCATCGCGGCGGTGGCCGAGCGAATGTGGCCAGCAAACAATTTCGTTGAACGTCTCATCGCTTCCGAGCAGACTGGAGTAGCCGGGGTCGGGTGTTCGGTTTCTCGAAATTGGCGGGACGAAAGCGTGAATCGTGAATCAGAGTCTGTTCCCGCCAATTCCGAAAAACCGAACACCCGACCCCAGTCGCACGACCAACAATGTCCCGTGAGCGTCTCGTCATGAAAGCCGTCTGCGTTACTGCCGAGGTTGTGGATCGCGCCAAGTCGGGAGACAGCGCGGCGTTCGCGGAACTTGTGCAGACGCATCAGGCCGAGGTCCGCTCGTTCCTGTATCGCATGACGGGACATCGACAGGATGCGGAGGATCTCTCGCAGGAAGTTTGGCTCCGCGTGCATCGCAAGTTGCCAGCATTCGAGGGGCGAGCCAGTTTCCGCACCTGGCTGTTTCGCGTGGCGACGAATCTTGCTCGCGACGAGCACCGTGCTCGGCAACGCTGGCCGGTGAATGCTCAAGACCTCGGCAAGGAACTCGCCGAGTCTGGCCCGGAGACCGCCGCCGAGTTCCGTCGCGTCGAACGAGACGCCGCGCACGCACGCTACGAAATCCGCGAGCACATCGACTTCTGTCTGACCTGCATTATGAAGACGCTGCCGCTGGAACAGCAGCTCGCCGTTCTGCTGTCCGAGATGTACGGTTTCACGAACACTGAAGCCGCCGACGTGCTGGAAGTTTCGCTGGGAGTTTTGAAGCACCTGCTGCACGACGCTCGCAGCACGCTCGATCGCGTCTTCGAGCAACGCTGCGCGTTGATCAACAAGCGCGGCGTCTGCCATCAGTGCAGCGAACTCAACGGGTTCTTCAACCCGCAACAGAATCAGCAAGAAGCGCTGGCGAAGCTCGACCTTGTTCAAGCGACCCATGACGGTCGCCAAAATTTGCTGGACCTGCGCTTGCGACTCGCCAGCGCCCTCAACCCACTCGATGCCGCCGGCAGCGATCTGCAAGAGTCGATCATGTCCGTCTGCCGTGCCGCGATCGCGAAAATACCGGGGTGATACTGACCGCGGCCGACGTCACCGGATTGGTCGAGATCGGACGCTAAGTGCGGTTGGCAGACAGGCGGAAGGTTCCGTTGTCGAGTTTCTCGATCGTGATCCAAACACGTTCAATCGAAAGCTCATGACGGTTTTTCGGAGTCCCCTGAAACGCAGTTTGCGTTGACCACGAACGCGAATTCGCCGAGGCCGACACGAATGCCACGGTCACTGGCGAGTTCGGACGGGCAATCGTGTTGGATGCAATTCGGATGGTCTGCACGGTGACATCATCCTTCGCATTGTCGACGAAGAAGCTGACGGCGGAGTTCGCGGCCACTTCGATCGTTGACGGTGCGGCTCCTTCAACGAGTTCGATGATGCCAAGCTCCTTCAGTGCGTTCCGATCGATTGCAATCAACGTGGCGAGCTCAATCTCTTGCTGGCTCGCGAGACTTTGAATCCGTTGATCGTAGCCTTCCGGTTTCGTGACTGTTCGTGTCAGCAATTTCGCTCGGACCAGAGCCCGACGGCAGGCCTCGACCTCTTTCCTTCCGGCCGCGGCCTCCGCCAGCAACAGCCACGCATCGATCGATCGGGGCGGATGCTGCTCGATCAGCGCGAGGATTTGTTGCTGTTGTTCCGGACTTCCGAACCGACGCAGAACCAGCAGCAACTCGACATCCGGTTTGGGAGCCAAGAGCAGTTCTTGCACGACGGTTTCGAACTCCTTGGCAGCCATGCGGTGCAGGTAACGGACCTGAAACTTCGTGGGGCCTGATGGCTCAACGGTCTCCGGCGGCTGGAAGCTTCGACGCCCTGCCAAGAAGACTTCGAGAATCGCACTTTCCTTTTCGGCTCGCAGGTGAGCACTCTGTTTTTGCATCGTTTCGAGGTGCTCGATCCGCCAGCCGGACTGTTTCAGCTCATCCCGAATGGAGATCAGCAGCGGCTCAACGTCCTCCGAAGAAGAGAACTTCCAAAACGTCTCGTTGTGCAGCATGACCCCGTGAAACGAAGTCTGTCGCGCGGCCTTCAGCCGCTTGAGAAACTCGAATTCCGGAGCGGCCACGAACTCGGGATGGAGCGACGCCGGGAGTTTGGGCATCGCCTGGTGCTTCTCGCGAAGAGGAGTCAGCTTTCCAGACACGGCATTCGCAATCTGCTTCGCGATGTCTTTTCCCTGCAAGCTGTATTTGGCCGACGACGATTCGATCCCGGCGAGCGACGACTGATGCTCGACCGAGATGGTCGCGTTCTGGCGGACGATCGGCGGCGAAAGGTGGTCATGGACCGAGTAGTTTGACGACGCGAGTGACGACCCCAGCGTCGCCGTCACCGTCGTCTTAAGCGAATGACCGGCGAGCCCCGATTCCTCAAAGGATGCCAGATCGATGCTGAGCTCCAGGCCGGGAGCCTCCGATCCCACTTCCGGCAAGTGCCCCAACGGAAAGTACGCCAGCCGATCAAAGTGATTGTCCGCTTTGAACAATTCGAGAAGCTCGGTCCCAATCCGTTCCAGCAACACATGGTCAGAAAGGTTGAGGATCATCAAGCGGCGATCCTCAAGAAACGCCGGATCGGAATGCGATTCAGCCGAAGTGGTAAAGGTGTTGTTCTGCGACTTCAAAACACCGGCATGTGCATTGAAATGGAGCCGATTCCCCTGCGGCTTCGGCGGCACCTCATGCAAAGCACCGTCGCCACCTCGGCCCAGCACCACAGGCTCGCGAACGACGTCCGGCGGCAAGAGGTTCCACATCGCCAGAAACAGTACGCAAACAATCACCAGACCAACCTTGATCCGCCGCCGCCAGGTCCATGATCGCTGAAGAACTTCTGGCTCAACTTCGACAGCTCGTTCTTGTAAGTCGCATTCTAGCAATGGGTTGCGAATCCGCAAACTGTCGTTGGCACTACATAGCACATCCTTATGGTATGGTTTTAAGCATAGGTTTTAGGCCAAGCG
>JBJXEX010000196.1:0-5449 GCA_046156195.1 Planctomycetaceae bacterium
ATCCGGCCACTGTTGCGCTCCTTCGCATTGGACTCGTGATCCAAAACTACACACGAGGAGGCGCAACAGTTTTTTCATTTCTCCGCTACCCCAATTCCCCTAACTCCCGGAGTTTTCATCAGGCCACTCCCAGGCCGCCATCCACCTTCTCCGCCACAGTCCGACTTGATGCCGCTCTAATCCGACCACGCCAGCAAAGGACTCATTCCATTGCCACTCGAACGCCAAGCAAATGATCTTGGCCCGCTGACTCATGAACTGCGGCACCGACCGCGACTGGCTGATTTCTGTCAAAATCACCAGTTGCTTTTCCGACAAATGTATTGGTTCTTCCGGCTTTCTCGTGGCAGGTTTCTGACACGATGGAACGTGTGAGACCATTCCACGGTGGATTTTGGGAGCAGCATCAAGCTCGAAATTTGCCGCGAAACTCTCCACGATGTCACTGCGTTTTCAAAGCCAGCACTCCAGCTAAGGGGATCAACGTGATCGAGGTGCGGAATCTCGTGAAAAGGTACGGCGAGCGGGCGGTCGTCGCGGGTGTCTCCTTCACGCTTAAGCCGGGGGAAATCACGGGGTATCTCGGCCCCAACGGAGCGGGGAAATCGACCACGGTGAAAATGATCACCGGCGTGCTGCCGCCGACATCGGGCACGGTGAGCGTCTGCGGATTCGATGTCTCGCAGCAACCGTTGGAGGCCAAGCGGCGAATCGGTTACGTCCCGGAGACCCAGGCGCTGTACACCAGCTTGACCCCCAACGAATACCTGTCGCTCGTGTCCGAGCTGCACAGTTTGGAACCCAATGCGGCGGCCGAACGGATCACACAATTGATCGAAGCCTTCGGACTGTCCGACGCGCGAAATCGCTTGATCGAGTCGTTCTCGAAAGGGATGCGACAAAAAGTGCTGTTGATTGGCGCGTTGCTGCACGACCCGGAAGTCGTGCTGTTCGATGAGCCGCTGAATGGGCTGGATGTGAACTCGGCGATGACCTTTCGCAAGATCGTCGAGGGGCTGGCGGAGCGCGGGAAGACAATTCTGTTCTGTTCGCACATCCTGGATGTGGTCGAACGGCTGTGTCAGCGAGTCATCGTGCTCGACGAGGGAACGGTGGTCGCGGACGACACAACCGAGAATCTGTTGCGCCGGCATCCCTCGGGTCGGCTGGAGACGGTGTTCCAAGATTTGACTCGGCACGGCGATGCCGACGAATCGGTGAAACAGTTTCTGGATGCCGTCGCCGCGCCACCGACGCGATCGAACCGCCGCTCGTAGCTTGCCTCTCCGAGTCGAGCACAACACGCGACTTGGTCCGGCAGAGTCGCATCCAAAACATTGGCGAGTTTCGGTTGGGAAAGTTTCAAGCACTCTCACATCATCCTGCCCTTCCATCATTCTGCTTGCTGGAAGTCAGCAAAATGATGGGAGGGCAGAATGATGGGAGATCGAAAACAAAGACTTCCCCACGGATCAAGACAAACTGCGTTATGAATCAGGTGCGAGACATCAAGGGAGGCGAACATGTCGGAACAGAGCTCATGGCTGCGGCATTTGGGGATTGATCCGCGGGCGTTTCGCGCGTTGACGGCGGCTTTGATCCTGATGGACCTGCGCGGTCAGCATTACGCGAAATCGACCGGCGTGAAACCTCGCGAAGTGCTCAGCCCGCTGGTGTGTGTGCTGGGACAATGCCTGCTGATGTCGGCGATCGCGTCGCTGGTGTTGTTCCTGCGAGTGGATGTGTTCTTGTTCGCGTTCGTGGGTTTGACGACGACACTGCTGGTGATCGCGTCGGCGGTCGTGGTCGAGTTTCAAGAAGTGGTGCTCGATCCGCGCGACTCGTTGATCGTCGCTCCCCGTCCGGTTTCGGGACGAACGTACGCGGCGGCGCGACTGTGCAACTTGCTGTTCTACATCCTGACGATGTGGGGCGCGTTGAGCATTTTTCCGACGATCATCGGGGCAGCTCTGTACGACGCGGGGCCGTGGTTTGCTCCGGCGTATTTGGTGGCCTCGCTGACGATCAGCCTGTTGGCGGCCGGTGCGGTGATCCTGTTGTTGACGCTGCGTCCGCCGGCTCGCGGATTAGATGGGTGGCAAGAAATCTTGGCTTGGACACAGGTCGTGCTGTTGATGGTCATCGGTTACGGCGGTCAGTTGATGTTTCGTCGCAAGGACTATGCGGTTGAATTGTTCTCGGCGTTTCCCGCTCGGTGGGTGGACTTCACACCTTCCGGCTGGCTGGCGCGGTGGGTCGAGTCGGCGGCGGTGGCACCGACCGGCATCACGTTCGGGATCGGAGCGACTCTGATTTTCGGAACGGCACTCGCCGGTGCGGGACTGGTGCAATGGTTGGCTCGCCTTTACGAGGGAGTGCATCCGCTCGGCTTGGAGGCGCGAGCGGTGACGGTGCGGATGAGCCGCGTCGGGCAACTGACCAGCGGGTTGCCGAGATTGATCGCTCGCAATTCGGGTGAGCGAGTTGGCTTCTGGATGACGCGGTCACTGTTGGGTCGCGATGCCGGTTTGCGAATGCGCTGTTTGTATTCGCTGAATATGGTGGTGGCAGTGGTGATCTTGGGATTGGGAACACGGCAGTTCGCGGACCCTCGGCAAGCAAGCGACTTGAGCTTGGTGATGTTGCCTCTGCTGAGCGTTTATCTGACGTCGTTGTCGGTGCCGACGATCGTGTTCAACATGGCGTATGTGCGCGATCACGACGCGAGCTGGCGATTCGCGACCGCGCCTCTCGATCCGCCGGTGTCGGTGGGGATCGGCTTGGTCAAAGCGGTGCAGTGGTACTTGGTGACTCCAGTGAGCGTCTTGTTGGCGGGAGTTTATTGGTGGGCGTGGGGTGATGTGGGGTCGGCGTTGCTGCACGCGGTGGCGGCGTGGTCGTTGTCGTGGCCGCTGGCGCTGGCCTCGTTGTGGTTGGCATTGCCGGCGTTTCCGTTCTCACGTCCCCCCGCGCGCGGTGGGAGCTTGGGGCCAGTGGCGATTCCGTTAGCGGCGTTCTCGGCCGTGCTGATGTTTGTGGCCGCGGCACATTATGCGTGGTGCGGCTCGATTTGGTTTTGGATCGTCGGCGGTGTCGCCTGCGTGGTCGCCAGCCTCGTGCTGCGTCCGCTGGCGGCACGTCGGTTTCAGTCACTCATCGAACGGACTTTGTAGGGCGATGAAGATTTAGAGCCGCGACCGTGAGGGAGTGGTGATCGATAACGCGAACGGCAACGGATAAGTAACCCGAAGCGTGAGCGAGGGCGAACGATCCAAGACGCGACAAGTCCCGGATTCCGGATGCTGTGGAGCGTTCTCCCTCGCTCACGCTTCGGGTTACTTAGCTCACGCTTTGGGTTACTGATCTGTTGCCGTTCGCCTAACAATGTCAGCGGAGATTTGCCAATGTCCTCGACCCAACGAACGAATTCTGTGCAAGTTGCTCCGGCGTGGCTGACGTACTTGCGGACCCCGCGAGGCCAACTTAGCATCACCGCCCTTCTGTACTTCGGAGCCGCCGTGCTGGCCGCTTCAGCAGTCCTCTTCAGACCGTGGTTTGATCGAACTGTTCGTGAGAAATTTCCCGAAGTGGCTCCGAAAACGAATGTCGCTCAGTGGCGCACTCTGGCCAATGACATCGCCTCTGGAAAAGCTTCCGCCGAAGATTTGGTGAAGTGGTCGGACGAGCAATTGCTCGTCGTGTATGGTGTCTGGCTGGATGAGACCGAGTGTGATCCGAAAGGTCGCTTGGCCGACGTTTTGGTGTCCCAGCATCGGTTGCGTTTGGTGCCTCGTGTTCGGCAGACGCTCGCCGTGGGAAGCCGTGTCCAACGGCTGCGAGCGTTGGCACTCCTCCAATTGCTGGCGGATGCCAAGCTCAAAGACGAGGCGATGAATCTCGCTCGTTTTGCGTGGGAACGTGGTCGGCGGCGCGGAGAACCCGACGTCGTCGAAAAGTGCGCTGTGTTGATCCGGAACCTGGAATCTCTTCTTTCAGAAAAGGACGATGCTCATGAGTGACAACGAGGAAGAAAGTGGCGGCGTGATGGGTTGGGTCATCTTTGTGCTGATCTTTGGGGTCGGCAACGCCATTCTGTATTCGACCACGGGCATCATTTTGATTCCGCGGCGGTAATGCCCAACTCACCTGCCGACAATCTGCCTGCCAACTCTTTACAGCGGCCACATCCAATGTGGGTGTGGCCGCTGCACATTTCTGCCAAACTGAGTTGGCGCTTACTGCGAATTGCCGATCGAGCCAGCCGCCTCTTCGACCACCGTTGGTGGCCGGTGCTGTGCTTAATCATCGGAGCGATTCCGGCCGGAGTTTCGTTTCTGCTATGTGTTCGGTTTGCCAATGAACTGACGGCGGTGTTGGCAGTACCGGTGATCCTGGGAGCGGTGCGACGTGATCTGACTTGGCGTGGCTGGTTCGCACTGGTGTTGATCGTGGTGGGACACTGTGGCGTCAACATCACACTGGCGGCTTGGTATCCGGAACGACTCAGCGTCATCTTGCCTCAAGGTCTGCGGTATTGGCAGGAAAGCCGCGCCTGGATCGAGACGGGGATCAACTCCGAATACGAATTGCGATCTTGGATACCGGCTCACTTACAACTGGCGGCGGGCCTGTTGCCGTTGGCCTATCTGTCGTGGGGGTTGATCCCTGTGGCGGCGGGGTTCGAGCAATGCGATATGATGAATTTCTATGTGGGACGATTGATCGCCGAATCCTCGAATCCGTGGGTGGCCGGAGGTCTGGGTTGGCATCCGTGGTCGCTCTGCCGAGGCATCGGGGCGGTGTTTCTGATCCTCGAAATGACCAGTTGGTCCGTCGAACGATTTACAGGCGAGCGGCTCAGTTCAACTGCTCGACGCCGACAGCGCTGGGTGTGGGGAGTGACATTCCTCGCGGTCGACGCTTTGATGAAAGCCACGTTGACCGAACATGTCCGGCAGATTCTGGCGGCGGGTTTGCATTCGTGAGGTGAAGATGACGATAGATGTTCGCGCACACGCCGATGGCGTGGCGGTTCAACGACTTTTTCAAACTCTGCTTGGGAGACGATCATGGGAATGGGAAACGACTACACACCGCGCGACTTGGCTCAGTACGGCGGTTTCATTGGTGGTGCTTCGATCTTCATGCTCAGCACGCCGGATTGGGATGTGCATCGTCTGGTGCGGTTGCTGTGCGCCGTCGTGGTGGGCATGTTGATTGGGTACGTCACCACGAATGCCTACGACCGCTTTCGCCAAGGGGGAGGCGGCGGAGGCGGAGGCGGGGACGGCGGCGGGAGCGGGAGCGGAGATGACGGCGGCAATTGGAAATGATCGTCGCGTAGCCGCACTCGCCAGAGTGCGGGCTGTCCCGCAGCGGAGAGGCTGTGAAAATTTGGAGCCGCGACCGTGAGGGAGCGGTTGTTTCAAGAACTCAAGACCGCTCCCTC
>JBJXEX010000198.1:0-4092 GCA_046156195.1 Planctomycetaceae bacterium
TGCGGTTATCGGTCGAGCGGATTCAAGACCTCGCACGGGAGCCGCTGGCGTTCGACGTGCCGACGATCACGACGCGCAGCGAACAAGCGGTTGCCGATTGGCTCGACGCGGTGCAAGCGATGGAACGCGAAGCCGAAGCGATTCAGCAACGTCGAACATCGGGCAACGGATCAACGCGATTGAATCGCTCAACGCTCGACTTCATTCGCCACGGGGCCGGGAGCGGTGACAGGCATCGGCTGTTGTTCTCGGCGGCTGCGAACCTCGCCGAGTTCGGGTGTCCATCTGAGTTGGTTCGCGAACTGTTGAACGAAGTCGCGCTCGATTCGGGACTCTCGCCGAAAGAAGCTGAAAGACAAATCGTCTGCGGAATGAATCACTCTCCGAAGGGCAAACAAGCATGACGACGAAAGCGAACTACCGAAGCGGGGCCGACGTGCTCGACGGCTGGCGCGATGACGTGCGGAGCGGCAAGCCGCCGACGTTCTATCCGATCGGTGAAGCGGAACTCGGTCGCCTCGAAATCGGGCCGGGGCTGGTGACGTTGCTCGGCGGCGCGCCGGGAGCGGGTAAGACGGCGTTCGCGATGCAAGCGGTGGTCGATGCCGTGCGATTGTCGCCGAAACTGCGGGCGGTCATCGCCAATATCGAGATGCCGCCGGGCGTGTTGCTCGATAGGCAATTGGCTCGGCTGTCGGGAGTGGACCTCACGACGATCCGTTATCGCCGGCTGACCGAGGAACATTCGGGGCGCATTAACGCGGGGCTGGCGACGCTGGCCGAAGTGTGTGACCGGCTGGCGTTCGTGCGACCGCCGTTTGACCTGGCCAACATCGCGGCCGTAGCCGATGAGTTCGACGCGGGGCTGATCGTGCTGGACTACATCCAACGGATTCAACCGCCGGGCGAGCACGGAGACAAACGCGGCTCGGTCGATGCCACGATGAACCATCTTCGGGCGTTCGCCGATGCGGGCGTGGCGGTTGTCGTGTTGTCGGCGGTCGGACGCACGAAGGACAAGCAAGGCCGGTCGAGCTACTCCGGGGAAGGGCTGTCGCTGGCATCGTTCCGCGAATCGAGCGAGTTGGAGTTCGGGGCCGACGATGCCTTCATCCTGACGCCCGCCACGGACTCGGAAGTGATCCTACGGCATCTCAAGAGCCGCAACGGTGAATGCCTTGACCTGCGGCTGACGTTCGATAAGCCGCTGCAACGCTTCACGCCGATCGACACTGCCAACGCGACATCGAACGGCGAGCGACCGGGCAAGCTCCGCTCCGCGATTGCTGAACTGTGGGCAAAGACTTCAATGGGCCGCGAAGACGTTGACGACTGGGGGGACAACTGATGAGCCACGGACATCCGCCACGATTGCCGGGCTGTTCCGTCTTGCCGCCGATGAACCCTCGACCGGCAACCGCGAACAACTCACCGAAGGACAAGCCGAAGAAACGCGCGACCGGCGAACGGTTCTCGACGATCAACGCTTTCGTGGATTGTTCGCTGGCGGAACTCAGCCGAAGCGAAGCGTTGACGTGGTTCGTGCTGTGGCGCGATACGAAGGGCGGAACATCGCGAACGAGTGCAACCGACATTGCCAGACGCATCGGAGCGAGCAAGAGGGCCGTCCTGACCGCGTTGTCGGGACTCGCCAAGCGCGGGTTGCTGTCCGTGTTGCACCGAGGCGGTATTAACCGGGGCGTGTCGGTTTACCGGCTTCAACCATTGGCCAAACCGACCGCTCACGGGTGAAGTGGGCTTCACCTTAACGGGTGAAGTTTCCCGTCACTCACAGGTGAAGTGGGCTTCACCTATCCCATAAGGGACCATAAGCGAGTGGTCTCCCACTCTGAAAAACAGAAAGAGAACGCGACCATGCCGACCGATCCCGCGATTCTCGCCCAACTGCAAACGCTGTGGGCGACCCCGTCACCAAGCGACCGCCGAAGCGGACTCGCAATCGGCGTTCGTGCCGAGCGAATGGTTGCCGTCGCCGAACCCGCCAGCTCGATTGGCGGACTCGCCGGCATCGTGGGACGCCGCGACGGCAGAACTGATCGACTGGTTTCAAAACGCCGGGGGGAGTCTGCCGGTCGAGCCGTTCGATTTGAAACCGGGGGGCGGAGTGCGGGTGTCCGATCCTGCGTTGTGGTATCGGTCGCTCAACCGGGACATCGCCACGGGACCGACAGGGCCACGGGTAAGGCTCGGAACGCTGGAAGACGACTTGAGATGTCTGCGGAGAGTGGTCTCCGATTGATGTTCCGCCGTTGGCTGTGTAGTCTGCGTTACATTATGCCCAAGAAAATGCCGATCACAGATTTGTTACGACAAACCATTCAAGAGCGTGGCATCCCGTTTCTGACGTTGGAGCAAGAAACGGGAGTCCTGCGCCAATCGCTGATGAAGTTCGCCCGTGGCGAATCGACCATCCATCTCGACTCGGCCGACGCACTGGCGGACTACTTCGGGTTGGCGTTGGGGCCAGCAACGAAGCCGAAGCGAAAAGGGAAATGACGATGGGAACCGTCTTCAAACGCACCTCGACGAAACCGCTGCCGGTCGGGGCCGAGTTGTTTGCTCGCAAAGGCCAACGACTGGCGAAGTGGCAGGACTCCAAAGGGCGGACACGAACGGCATCCGTGATCGTTCCCACCGAAGGGAAGTTCTCTGGACAGGAACGCATCGCGGTCGAGACTCCGACCTACTTCGCCGACTACCGGGACGGCAACGGGCATCTCCGGCGAGTTGCCACGGGCTGCAAAGACGAAACGGCGGCGCGGGCGGTGTTGGCTGGACTTGAGAAGCGAGCCGAGAAGGTGCGGTCGGGGATCATCTCGACCGCCGAAAATGCGATGGTCGATCATCAGCACACCGCGTTGACCGATCATCTCGCCGAGTTCATCGCAACGATGCAAGCGGCCGGACGGTCGAAGATTCACGTCACAAAATCCGAGCGGCTGATTCTCCGTGTCATCGACGAATTGAACCTGCGACGGCTGGCGGACATCCGAGCCGAAGCGGTCGAACGCTGGCTCGGTCAGCAAACGACTGTGGGCATGGCCGCGCGAACTCGCAATTCGTATCTGGTGGCTTTGCGGAGTTTTCTCAATTGGGGCGTCAAGCGCGATCGGCTGCCGTTCAATCCGCTGGCGAAACTCGACCGGGCTGACGAACGCTCTGACCGTCGCCGGCAACGCCGAGCACTCACCGAGGCGGAGTTGTCGCGATTGCTGATGGTGGCTCGCCTGCGACCGCTGGCCGAGTACGGACGCGAAACGACCAAGACGGCGAACCAAGACACCACAACGCGGCAGAAGCGAAGCCGTGCGACGTGGAGGCTCAAGCCGTTGACGTTCGCTGAACTCCCCGCCGCTGTGGAAGTCGCACGGGAACGGATCAAAGACAATCCGACATTCCTCGCACGACAAGAACGGCTCGGCATCGAACGAGCATTGGCCTACACCATCGCGGTGACAACGGGACTACGGCTCGGCGAACTCGGCAGCCTGACGGTCGGACAAGTGGAACTCGACGGACCTTGCCCACACGTCAGATTGAAGGCCGCCGACGAAAAGAACCGCCAAGGCAACACGATCCCGCTTCGCCGTGATGTCGCCGACGAACTGCGGCAATGGGTGTCTGGCTTAGGGGGCCACTCTCGCTCTCAAACCAACGTGCTCTCGTTTGAGGGGCGGGGCGAGTCAACCAACCTCTCGCCCACGACGAAACTATTCAGCATCTCGGCGGACCTGTCGAAAGTCTTGAGCCGAGACCGGGCCATCGCCGGTATCGCGAAGCGTGACGACCGTGGCCGCGTTGTGGATTTTCACGCACTGAGGCACACGTTCGGAACGAATCTCTCAAAGGCGGGTGTCTCGCCGAGAGTTGCTCAAGCTGCGATGCGTCATTCGAGCATTGACCTGACGATGAACGTCTACACGGACCCGCGCTTGCTGGACGTTCAAGGGGCGGTCGAATCGCTGCCTCAGATTTCCACAACGTCGGAACCAAACGACAACCGGCAACGCATGGCCGCCGGGGCCGAGACTTTCTCACCGTCTGCCGTGGCAGTTCTGGTGGCAGTTCCGA
>JBJXEX010000219.1:0-12752 GCA_046156195.1 Planctomycetaceae bacterium
CGCCTCCGCAGCCTCCTTCAACAAACGCTCAAATCGCTCCTGCAACTTCTCCGCTTTCGCATCCATGCTGACCTCCCAAAGGTTCTCCATTTCCCCCCATCGCGCTCAGCTTAAACCAGAAATCTCGCTCTCTCCTATTGACGTTTTCCGACCGCTATCAAAACAACAAAACCTGGGATGCACCCCGTTCGGCCGGACATTCACTGGCGCACTTGGCCGATGCCTTTGAATCGCCGTAGACTCCCGCCGCGCTCGCTGAGCGTCCCTGCCCGACGATCCCCGCCTCAACCTCCCTCCGACGAGTTTCCGCATGACTGCGCTGGACTTGCTCGACAATCTGGATGACTCGGCGGGGACGGTGTCTCTGAAGGACGAGCAGACCCAAGTTCTGTTCGGAGCGGGCACCGCGAAGCGACTCGGCCAATTGGCTCGTGAGTTGAACGGCCAGCGCGTGTTGCTCGTCACGGATCAGGGCTTGGCACGAGCGGGACACGAACAACACGCGGTCGAATCGCTGAAGTCGGCCGGCTTGCGAGTCACTGTGTTCGACGAGGTGCAGCACGATCCGACCACGGCCGACGTCGAGCGTGGTTTGCTGGTTGCTCAGCAGGCAAAGATCGACTTGATCGTGGGACTCGGCGGCGGCAGCAGCATGGACTGTGCGAAGGGGATCAACTTTCTGCTGACCAACGGCGGACGCATGGAAGACTACTGGGGGTTTGGCAAAGCGTCGCAACCGATGCTGCCGCTGATCGCGATCCCCACGACGGCGGGCACAGGCAGCGAGGCTCAGTCGTTCGCCCTCATCGCCAATTCCAGGACTCACATGAAGATGGCCTGCGGCGACAAGAAAGCCGCCGCCCGAATCGCGATCCTCGATCCAGAACTGACACTTTCGATGCCTCCGTCCGTTTGTGCGGCGACAGGCATTGATGCCATCAGTCACGCGATCGAATCGCATGTCACGACGGCGCGAACGGCGTTATCGGGGCGATTCAGCCGCCGCGCGTGGCAGTTGCTGTCGCTGGCCTTTCCCGCAGTCATCTGCGAGGAGCAGCCGGGTCACACCGATGAAACGACGCTGTTGTCCGATGCCGGCGCGATGCTGTTGGGAGCACACTTTGCCGGCGCGGCGATTGAGAATTCGATGTTGGGAGCGACTCATGCGTTGGCGAATCCGCTGTCGGCACATTTCGGACTGACGCACGGAGTGGCCATCGCCGTGATGTTGCCGCATGTCATCCGTTTCAATGCTGACTCGGTCAGTGGGCTTTACGGAGAACTGGCCGCCGATGCCGGCTTGTGCTCGGCCGATGATCCTCAAGCCGGTAAGCTGCTAGCGGCACGCATCGTGGAACTCGCGAGTTTGGTCGATCTGCCGATCAGCTTGGCGGAGTGCGGAATCCATCGCACAATGATCCCCGTCATGGCCGCGGAAGCCGCCGCTCAATGGACGGCCAAGTTCAATCCCCGGCCAGTGGATATCACCAGTTTGCAGGAGCTTTACGAATGCGCGATGCAATGAATCCGTGCCGACTCTCCGGCCGAAAGCCGACAGCCGACAGCCGACAGCCGTTATCCCACTCGTGGCCCAGACTGACATGTAACCCGAAGCGTCAGCGAGGGACGCAACACACTTCCTCGCTGACGCTTCGGGTTACATGTGCCTTAGCAATCGCCTGGCCGTTGTTGTCGATGACCGCAACAGCGCAAGAGGTGAAACCGACGAAGCTCGACGCCAGTTGGCCGACGTTTCGCCGCACGGCCGACTTGGCCGGCGTGGCGAGCAGTTCACTGCCGAGCAAGCTCAAGCAAAAGTGGAAGATCACGTCGAAGGACGGCTTCACTTCAACTGCCGCAATCGTTGGCGAGCACGTTTACGTCGGAGCGCTCACCGGTGAGATGCTCTGCCTGAAACTTTCGACCGGCGAGACCGTGTGGTCGTATCGCACTCTCGACAAGGTCGAGAAGAATTCGTTCCTGCCCGGCTTTCAGTCGTCTCCCACCGTGACGGCAGAAGGCGTCTTTGCCGGCGATGAGGACGGAGTCTTCCACGCGATCGACCGCAAGACGGGCAAGAAGAAATGGACGTTCGCGTCGAACGGGCAGATCATCGCATCGGCAAACGTCGTCGGTGACCGGCTGATCTTCGGCTCGTATGACAGCTCGCTGTACTGCGTGAAGGCAACCGACGGCACGAAGCTCTGGCAGTATCAAACGGAGGATCGCGTGAACGGCTCGCCGGCGGTCTCCGGCAAGCACACGTTCGTCACCGGCTGCGATCAGCACATGCGTGTCATCAACATCGAGACCGGCGAGCAAGAGACGGACATGCCTCTGGAGCGATTCTTGATCGCCTCGCCAGCGGTCAGCGGAGACTTGCTGTTTGTTGGCACGCACGAGGGGGAAGTGATCTGCCTCGACTGGCGGAAAAAAGAAATTGTCTGGCGATACAGCGACGAGCAACGGGCCGAAGCGTATCACTCATCCGTCGCGTTGACCGACAAGCTGGTGCTGATCGGCGGCCAAGACAAACAACTCCACGCCATCGACCGAGCCACCGGCAAAGGAGTCTGGAAGCTGGCGACTCGCGGCCAAGTCAACAGCTCACCGGTCGTCGTCGGCGACCGAGTGTTTGTCGGCTCAAAGGACGGCTTCTTGTACGAGGTCAAACTCGTTGACGGGACTCTGATCGAAAAGCATCAGGTTTCCGGTCGAGGGATTTCGGCGTCACCGGCTGTCGGCGAGGGCTGTCTTGTGATCGGGGCCGAAGGGAATGACGGAGCGTTAGTCTGCTTTGGGGAGTGACACCGTAAGAATAAGGAAGAATCAAAATGTCTGATGACGTGACACTTCGATGCGCGAAATGTGAAGGCCAGATGGAGCGAGGCTTTTTGCCCGATCACGCGTCTGGTTTTGCCGCCTTTGTGAGTGCGTGGATCGGGGGTCTCCCAATGAAGTCTCATTGGCGTATCACCAAAGCCCAACCTGGGAAAAAACCGATTTCAATTGGGACGTTTCGTTGTGTCTCGTGCGGATACCTGGAGTCCTACGCGCGGCCTGAATTTGGTCCGAGGTAGTTTCGTCAGCGACGCGATAATCACGTTTTGAGTTCAGAATGGAGCACGATGATGGCCTTACTGACCGAACTACACATTGACCGGCTGAGCGTTGAAGACCGGTTGTTGCTGGTGGAAGAGATTTGGGACAGCATCGCTCAGACGCAGCAGACGGTGCCGCTCACCGTATCGCAGCAGCAAGAACTCGAACGTCGCTTGCGAGATCATGAACAAAATCCCGATGACGTGGTCTCATGGAAAACGGTCAAATCCGCCACCTTGGCGAACCTTTCGCAGTCATGACGACTCGTGGCATTACGAGCGCGCTTCCGCCACCTTGCGTGCAGCGCCTCGCTTGCGGCGGATTTGGCCCTCCATCGTGGAGAGGTCGTTTGATTGGAGTCTGCTCCGCCTGCGTGCGAGCGATTCCAACCACTCTTTGTTTCCGAAGCGGCCGGTGAGCAGCCCCTCGATGGAAAAATGCTGATCGAGCGCTCGCCACTCCAAGCAGGTGCCGTCACCGATGCAATGCACGTCGGCTCGTTGCCGCTCATTGCCGTTGGCGACACCTTGCAACTTGGCGGCGGGCACTTCCAGTCGCAGTCCATTCACAAGTTGCACGACGACTCGCTTCGTAGCGCGGTCATAACGCACGGACTTTGCCGGCGGCCATTGTTCGACATACTCCTCCCAGTTTTGATCGGCTTCGGCCAGCATCTTGTCCCAGCGCGTTTTCGTCATCCCCGCGGTACTTGTCTTACTCTTCGCCATGAATTTCTCCCCACTTTTGACGCAGAAACTCGCGATGCTGCTCGACCACGTTCCAGGCGACCCGGACGTCTCGATCACTGCCTCGACGGCGGCGGATTCGTAACGGATCCAGTTCTACCACGACGATGGCATTTTCGCCGTAACAATGCACATGAGGCGGTTCGTGTTCGTCGGTGTGGATCATGACATCGAATCCGTCTTGTCGCAGAACCGTCGGCATGGAATCACGATAATTCAAACTGCAGCCGGACCCAAGCGAGTTTCCTCTGGACTGCCTTGCGATGCCGCTCGGAATCCCAACAAAATGAGCACGCTGCTCGTTGAATCCGCCCGTTGACGAAGTCGCTGAAGTGGAGACGCAATTCTGATGACTGTGGAATCCGCCAGTTCGCTGCCTGTTCTGGCTTTGGAGCCAGTGCCTACTCCAACCGTCACTCCGGCAATCGGCTCAACCGAGGTCGGCAGCTACTTCGTCTCGAACTATCCGCCGTTCTCGCAGTGGCGGACGGAGTTGATCGGCGAGATTCAATCGGCGTTCGCGGCTGAGCCGGATCGGAATGTCCCGCTGGGCTTGTATCTGCACATTCCGTTTTGCCGGAAGCGGTGCAAGTTTTGTTACTTCCGGGTCTACACCAATCAGAACGCGACGGCGATCGAACAATACGTCGAATCGCTCGGTCGCGAGATTGAGTTGCTCGGACAGCAACCAGCGGTGCGCGGGCGGCAGTTGCAGGTCGTGTACTTCGGGGGCGGCACGCCGAGTTATCTCAGCTCGAAGCAGTTGTTGTTTCTGCGTGACACGCTGCGTCGGACGATCTCGTGGGATCACGCGGACGAGGTCACGTTCGAGTGCGAGCCGGGGACGCTCAACCTGGAGAAGGTCAAGACGCTGAAGGAAATCGGCGTTACCCGTGTGTCGCTGGGAGTGGAGAACTTCAACGATGCAATCCTGGAAGAGAACGGTCGGGCACATCTCTCGCCGGAAATCTTCCGAGCGTACGACTGGCTGCAACAGGTCGGCTTTCCGCAGATCAACATCGACCTGATCGCCGGCATGATCGGCGAGTCCGATGAGAACTGGCTGCGGTGCGTTGAGAAGGCGATTGAACTCAGCCCAGACAACATCACCGTCTATCAAATGGAGTTGCCGTTCAACACGCTGATCTCGAAAGAAATGCGTGAGCACGGCGTCACATCGCCCGTCGCCGATTGGCCGACGAAACGCCGCTGGGTCAGCGAGGCGATGGACCGGTTCCTCACCGAGGGCTATCAGATTTCCAGCGGCAATGAGTTCGTGAAGAGTCTCGACACCGACCGCTTCGTGTACCGCGACAATCTGTTTCGAGGGACCGATCTGCTGGCGTCGGGAGTCTCGGCGTTCGGACATCTGCAAGGGGTGCATTACCAGAACTACGACGGCCTTGAGGACTATCAGAAGGCAGTCCTCGGCGAAGGACGGCTGCCGATCAATCGCGCGTTGCGACCGACCGCTCATCAAAAACTGATTCGCGAGTTCGTGCTGCAAATGAAAGAAGGCCACGTCGAGGCCGCGCCGTTCGTTCGCAAGTTCGATGTGGACGCGCTGGCCGAGTTCGCCGAACCACTCCGCAATCAAGAGGCAGCCGGATATCTGGAGGTCGATGACGGTGAGGTGCGGCTGACTCGCAAGGGGCTGTTGCAAGTCGATAGTCTCTTGCCCGAATACTTCGAACCGCAGCATCGGCAGGTGCGGTACACCTAACACGACATCGCACGTTGTAGCCGCGTTTGCCAGAACGTGGGATTGGACACCCCGCGGTCTGGCGCACGCGGCTACAACGTGCGATGTCGACCTAAGAATGAGAGTGACCAAAAACAGGTGATGAAACGGAGCAAATCATGAGTGCCGTCAAGACAGCCGCTCGCGAGGTCGTTGAACGGCTTCCAGAGGACGCGGATTGGGAAGAGCTGATGTACCAACTCTATGTCCGCGAGAAGATCGAAATCGGCCTTCAGCAAATTGCGAACGGCGAGGGAATTGATCATGACGAAGTCTTCCAACGGCTTGAGGAAGAAGTCGAATGAGCCGCATCATCTGGCCTCGTCAATCCGAGCAAGACTTGAGGTCGATCCGAGACTTCATCGCTCGTGATTCGCGGCAGTATGCGAAGACCATGGTTGACCGGATCAAGAAAGCCGTCGCCGGTTGCCGGCGATTTCCCGAAGCCGCCGGGATTGTTCCAGAGTTTGGTGATCCGTCAGTTCGTGAAATCTTTGTGGCCTGCCGTAAGACTCGGTGATTCTCACAGATAACCCAGGAGCCGAAATCATGGTTCGAGCAATTTTGAGCGAGGGAAAAATTGAGCCTTTGGGTGCGCTTCCCGCCGACTGGCATGAAGGTCAGCGGCTTATCGTGGACTGTCCGCGGGATTCGGACGACGAGCCAGAGACGCTGGAGGCCATTGCGGAGTGGTATCGTGATTGGTGCCTGTCGTCCGCTCAAATCGACCAAGAGGACGAACGGCGATTCTTGCAGGCGATTGACGATCATCGCCGCGAGCAAAAGGAACTCATGCGCCGGACGGAGCCATCATGGCCAAATTCCTGATGGACACAAATCATCTCGGCGCGGCGATCAATCCGGGTTCCGCGCTGCCGCTGCGCATTCACGAAGCTCGGAAATTGGGGCATCGATTTGGGACGTGCATTCCGGTGATGTGTGAACTGGAATGGGGCTTGAAGTACGTCCGAGGCGTTGAGGAGTACCGCTGTAATTTGGCCAAACTTCTGAAAATTGTCCGCATTTGGCCGCTCGATGAGCAGACCGCGCGAATCTATGGCGATGTCGCCTCGGAGCTGCGATCGCGAGGCCGGGTGTTGTCCCAGGTCGATATGATGGTTGCCGCAATGGCGAGGCAAGGGACGTTTCGAATTCTTAGTACTGACCGTGATTTTGAAGCGTTGCCCGACCTCCATGTCGAGAATTGGCTGTCACCCACAACATGAACACCCTTTCGTTCCCATGAACCCACACGACGAACTCAAATCTCTGGTCGATCTGTTTCCCAGTGTCTCGCCGCTGATTGAGCGGGCGGAGCATGTGCCGTCGGCGATGATCCCGGAGCCGTACAAGTCGCTGCTGGCTCACAATCATCACATGACGGTCGCGATGGAGTCGTTTCACAAGTCCCCCGTTGACGTGCTCGTGCTGGCGAAACGATTGGATGGAGATCTTTACGCTCGCAAGATCGTGCTGCGGAAACAGGGAACGGATCAAGTCGTGCAGTTCGGGATTGTGCGATTCGATCTGAAGTCGGTGTCGGAGCGAGTTCGCGATGAGATCCTGCACGAGCAGACGCCGCTGGGACGAATCTTGATTCAGCACAATGTCTTCTTGCAGATCGACCTGGGAGCCATCTTGCGGATCACGGCCGGGCCGGGGTTGAGCGACGCCTTGCAGATGCCGTTGCACGCTCAAACGTATGGCCGGCTCGCCACAATCTTTTGCGACGGCCGCCCGGCGGTGGACTTGTTGGAGATCTCGGCGCCGCTGGACCAGTAGCCGAATTGCGGGCAAATCGCGGAGACGATCCGTGTTTTCGCTTCGGCGAGATCACCGACGCTCACAAGCGGCGACGTGGAATAGAACCGCGTCCAAGCGGCAGAGTCGCGATAGCGCGGCTTGCTGTCGGTATTGCGGTCGCGAGTTTGAATTCGATCTCGCTCGTGGCGAATCCTTCCCGCAACTCGGCGTCCGATGGATCGGCCTCGCCCAACTCGGACCAAGCACTGGACGCTCGCCGGATCTTGGCATCCGCCAGTCGGCACATGGCTAGTCTGTGAAGAGTTTGAGCCGCGACCGTCAGGGAGCGGTGAACGATCGGGGCTGGTTCTGCCTGATGACTCGCCGCCGAGGGGCGCGCTAACTTGATGAAACGGTCGCGACTCAAGAATGAAACATTCTGTTTCGTTTTCTGGATTTCAGACAATCAGCGGAGCCAGCCTTATAGCCAATACGACTATGGCCTCGATCGGCCATAGGCGAAATGACTATTGGAAGTCTTTGGCCTCCAACCCACTTGCGAAACGGTTTCTTGCCAACCGACCCGAAGTTACGGGGCTTTTGGGAGACATTGCGGAAAGCCTCCGCGCGGCATTGTGGTTGCTAAGTGGGATCGGCAATCCCAGACAATTCCTTAAATCCCCTACAACCAGACTATCCCGCAGTTCACGCCGAATCATGCGGCACTGGGACTGCCAGACAGCCTCCATGGAACGGAGCTTGCCCATGTCCAACAGCAGCAAGAGCGTCAGACTTCAGGATTCAGAATCCGCTGAGGTTCAGCCCCCCCGATGGCTTGATCGGTTTGCGAATCTCGCGACTCGGTCGTTTCATTCGGCGGACGAATTGGCTCCGGTGGGATGTCACTTTTACCGGTGCGAGGGAGTTTCGGCACCGCAATGGGAAGTGACGCTCTTTGCTTCAAGCACCGAGGTTTATGGAGGAGCTTTCGACGGACAGTGCGCCGTCTCGCGGTTCATGGTTGATCTGCGAGATTTGATGGATGTCTTCGACGCGATTGAGAGCATTTACTGGCAACCTCAAACGATGGCGGATGACGATGAGGTCGGACCGCATGTGGGCGTCGAGGGAACTTTTGAAGGACATGCGGTCTGGCTGCGAATCACGGCTGAGCCACCCAGCCAGTTTGAAGCGGGACGACTGGTCAATGTGTGTGCAAACGAAGTGGAAGACCGCTGGTAGGCGGAGTTGATAGGTGTTGCTGATGAGCTGAGACGATTTGAGAGCTGAGACGATTTGAGAGCTGAGACGATTTGAGAGCTGAGACGATTTGAGAGCTGAGACGATTTGAGAGCAGAGACGATTTGAGAGCTGAGACGATTTGAGAGCAGAGACGATTTGAGAGCAGAGACGATTTGAGAGCAGAGACGATTTGAGAGCTGAGAGGTTTCGCGTCGGTGAACCGTTCCATTTGTTGACGCGGACCTGATGAGGAAAGGCCCGGCTTCGGAGGGGAAGCCGGGCCTTTTTTATTTTCCGTAGCACAGGCGGCTCGCCTGTGCCAACTCGGATCGCTCCAAACAGCACAGGCGAGCCGCCTGTGCTACGCCGAACCGCTACTTCTTCGGCAGTTCACGAACATAGATGTTCTTGAAATACAGCGTGTTGCCGTGGTTCTGCAGTTCGATCGGGCCAGACTCGTAACAGGGCTTGTCGCGTTCCCAGTAGTTCTCCAGCGTGACGTTATTGACGACCGTCTTGCCATTGAGCGTGATCGTGACTTTGTCGCCGACCATGCGGATGAAGAACGTGTTCCATTGGCCGATCGGGTTGTCGGCCTTCACGTCCGGGAAGCGTGGGTTCTTGGCATTGTTCCACAAGCTGCCCGAACCTTTGTCGGCTCCGTTTTTCAATTGAGCCTCGTCACTGGGATCCCAGATTTGGATCTGAGGCGTGCCGCGAACGTAGATGCCGCTGTCCCCTTTCGGCTCGATCTTCCAATCGCAGTAGAGTTCGAAGTCGGCGTAATCCTTCGCCGAGCAGAGGTTTTGTCCCTTGCCGTCGAAGACGAGCACTCCGTTCTCGGCACGCCAGTGAGCCTTCGCGTTTTCGTCGGCTTTGACTTGCTCGGCCGCGATTTGTTCGGCGGTCATCGACTTCCGCTCTTTGATGTTTTTTACGAGTCCCTGCCAGCCGGTCAGGTCTTTGCCGTTGAAGAGCGCAGTGAAACCTTCCGGCGGCACGTTGTCGGGAGCGGCTCTCTTGCCGACGGGCTGAGCTTGCTGATCGGCAAGGGCGACCTCTTTCGGCTCGACCTTCGTACCGAACAGGAACACGTTGTCGAAGTTGCCCGTGTCGTCGAACGTGCCGACGCCGACTTGTCCCCAAGTAAAAGTCGTGTCGGTCGCTTCCATGACCGGCTCGGTCATGTTGTCGAAGAAGACTTTGATCGAGCCGCTCTTCACGTCGCGCGTCAGCCGAGCATGATGCCAGTCATCAGTCCAATCGGTGCCGGCCGAGGTCTTGGTCGAGATCTTCTTTCGATCGGCGTTGTTGACGATGAAGATCTGGTTGGCGTGATCGTCGGCCTTCTTGCCGAGATGCACATAGTAAAGATGAGCCGCATCCTGGCCGCCGAAGAACAGGCACATGTCGCGATGATCGTAGTCCTTGATCGTCGATTGCAGCTTCACATCCAAGACGAAATCGCTGACGGTCACATCCTTGATCATCGCTCGATTGAACGGCGAGCGAACCGGCGTCTTCGTGTTGCTCTTCTGAAACTGGCTGAGGACGTGTCCCTTGTCCGTCTTCTCGATCTTCCAAGCCGCCGGATCAGTCGCGATCCAATTCGAAGAGCTGCCGGACTCGAAATCATCTGAAAAAATCAGCGGCAGATTCGTGATCCCTTTCGGAGCATCCGCCGCCCCCGCGATCGCCGTCATCCCGATCAATGCCCAAGCGAACAATCCAACCGAGCGTCTCATGGTGGTTCCTTTCGATGAGGTTCGTGATTCCGCCGTCACGCGGCAGTCAATTTCAACAGGGTCGATAGCGTGACCTGCCTCGCGAACGATGACAAGCGTCGGTTGAAGCGACGGGCGAGCGGAGCGTTAGCACCCTTCTTGAAGCGAGAGCCATCGCCATCCGGAGCGTGAGTCTTGCTTGACGTTTCATGCTTGGTTAGAGATGCCCCCGCAATGAAAACGACCATTCTTCGTTCACGAGAATCGACAACAGCGGAGCACGCATGGCTCGTCGAAAGAATCAAATTCAGAATGGCCCCAGCCTTTTTGAAGTGCAAGAGCGGCAACATGAGCGGCGTATTTCGTCGTCAGCGAGCGTTGCTCATTCCACGCTTCTTTCGCGACGTGGCTATGAATGTGCAGCTTACGGTTACGATCTTATTTGGGAAATCACGCGCATTGCCGATGGGGCGACACTGCTCTTACAAGGAGCTGATGCCGAAACATTCGGCAGACAACTCGAAGCGACGCATGCTGCCTGGACGGACGACGATGTTTGCGCGGAGTACGATGCCCTGTTCGCTCCCCCGGAAAACGGCGGTGCTGCATGAGCCTCGCCGAACCAAGATTTTCCGCATGCGGCGGTAGCGTCATGGTGGACGCGGAAAACGGGGTCCGTCAGAGGCAAAAGGTCGACGGCTTCCATTTCTGGAAGGACACTGACCGTGCCCAACTTCGCGCAGAACTCGACGCGGCCTATTTCCATCTCTATGGCATCAATCGCGACGACGCCGAATACATGCTCTCGACATTCACGAACACGGGATTGATGTCCGAAGACGAACGCGAATCGCAGCAGTTTTTGTGGGATCTTGGCAGCATCGGCCAATTGGTCCTGGAGGCGTTCGATCACCTCCAGCATCATTGACGCTCATGGCCTTCACTCTCGCGCAAAGCATGTGGAGAACTTCAAAATGCGAACTTCTGTCTTCGAGCGTGTGATCGATCTTGGACTTCGGATTTCGATTTTCGGGGCTCTGTTGTCATTCGCCGTGGCGCGTGGTGAAGACTGGCCGCAGTTTCGTGGGCCGATGGGGTTGGGGCACACGGTTCAGACGAAGCTGCCGATCAAGTGGGGCGGGGTGGATGGCGAGAACGTCTTGTGGAAAGCGCCGTTGATTGGGGAAGGGCACGCCAGTCCGATCGTGTCGGGCGAGCGGTTGTTTGTATGCACCGCGCGTTGGGCGGAGTCGGTGAAGGATCGCAAGGGGGTCATCCCGGAGCAGCATGTCCTGTGTTATTCGACGACCGACGGAACGCTGCTGTGGGATGCGGTCGTCGAGCCTGGTCCGTGGTTGCGTAACGATTTTCGGAGCGGACCTGGCGGCGGATATGCCGCTCCCACGCCGACCACGGATGGGCAGCGAGTGTTTGTGGTCTTCGGATCGTCGGTGATCGCGGCGCTCGACTTCGAGGGGCGAGTCGCTTGGCGAAAAGAGATTGCTCCGCACACATTCGACGTGACCGTTGGCAGCAGTCCTGTGTTGTTCGAGGACTCGGTCTTGATGCTGTGTGCGATGGCGAACAAGAAGGACTCGAAGCTCATCGCCTACGACAAAGCGGATGGATCGATCCGTTGGGAAGCGCCGCTGCCGCACGCGGGATTCGCTCATAGCACTCCGCTGAAGATCGACGTGGGAGGCAAGCCTCAACTGGTGATCGCGGCGTCCGGAGGGGGCGAAGCGGATCGCGGGATTCAGGGGCTTGATCCTCGGAACGGCGAGGCGTTGTGGTGGTGTCGCGGTGGCGGTGAAGCGGCCTCGCCAGCGTTTGGAGCGGGCATCCTGTATTGCGATAACGGACGCGGCGGCCCCGGCGTGGCGATTGATCCGAGCGGTTTGGGTGACATCACCAAGACGCACATCAAGTGGCGCGTGAATCAAATTCCCGAAGCGATCGGCTCGCCGATCATCGTTGGCCAGCGGGTGTATCGCTTGCACACTCCCAACATCTTGAAGTGTTGGAAGACCGACGGCGGCGAGCAGGTTTATGCTCAGCGGCTCGAACGTCTGACGAGCACTTGGGCCAGTCCCATCGCGGACGCGGCCGGTCGGCTGTACGTCGCCACCGCCGGAGTCAGTTACGTCATTCAAACAGGTGACGAGTTCAACACGCTCGCGATCAATGATCTCGGAGACCCGAATCACGCCTCACCCGCCGTGTCGAACGGCAACCTATTCCTGGTCGGAACACGTCATGTGTTTTGCGTGGGGACGAAATAGATTGGGCGGCGAAGACGCCAAACAAAGTAACCCGAAGCGTCAGCGAGGCGAATCGGGTGAATGGCAGAAATAACGTAACCCAATGCGCGTCAGCGAGGCGGATCGCAACGCCACTGTTCCTCGCTGACGTTTCGGGTTTCAACGAGTATGTCATGACTGCCGTTCGCCCTGG
>JBJXEX010000243.1:0-6508 GCA_046156195.1 Planctomycetaceae bacterium
TTCCGCGTGAAACAGTTCAACACACGGAGGGTCGCCTTTTTCTCAGATCTTCATCAATCTCAAAAACCTATAGCACAACCACACTTACAACAGCGATAAACACACAACCTGGCGCTGTCCAACTAAGTACGCTTGTTTAAGGACTAGTGCGAACACCCCGGCCCGACGTCGGCGAAGAAGTCGTGACCTTTGTCGTCCACCAAAATGAACGCCGGAAAATCTTCGACTTCGATTCGCCAGATCGCTTCCATGCCGAGTTCCGCGAACTCGACCACATCGACCTTGCGGATGTTCTCCTTGGCGAGGATCGCCGCCGGGCCGCCGATGCTGCCGAGATAGAAGCCGCCATGTTTCTGACACGCGGCGGTGACGGCGGGACCGCGGTTCCCTTTCGCGATCATCACCATGCTGCCGCCGTGCGATTGAAACAGCTCGACGTACGAGTCCATGCGCCCGGCGGTCGTCGGGCCGAACGAGCCGCTCGGCAGACCTTCCGGCTTCTTCGCGGGACCGGCGTAGTAAACCGGGTGAGCTTTGAAGTAATCGGGCAACGGCTGACCGGCATCGAGCCGTTCCTTCAGCTTCGCGTGAGCGATATCGCGAGCAACGACAATCGGGCCGTTCAGCAACAGCCGTGTCGTGACTGGGTAGCGAGATAACTCGGCGAGGATGTCCTTCATCGGACGGTTGAGATCAACGCGAACCGCGCCGGTGTCCTTGCGATGCCGCAACTCTTCCGGGATGTACTGCAGCGGATTGAATTCAAGCTGCTCGATAAACACACCGTCGCGAGTGATCTTCCCCTTGGCCTGCCGATCCGCGCTGCATGAGACCCCCATGCCGATCGGCAACGAAGCTCCGTGACGCGGCAGCCGGATGATGCGGACATCGACGGCGAAATACTTCCCACCGAACTGCGCCCCGATGCCGCACTTCCGAGCTTGCTCCAGCATCTGCGCTTCGAGTTCGACATCGCGGAACGCTCGGCCGTGAGCGTTGCCCGTTGTCGGCAAGTTGTCGAGATATTTAGTCGAGGCGAGCTTGACCGTCTTCATCGTCGCCTCGACCGACGTGCCACCGATCACGAACACGAGGTGATACGGTGGGCAAGCCGCCGTGCCGAGCGTCACCATCTTGGCCGTCAAATACTCGACCAGCGACTTCGGATTGAGGACCGCTCGCGTCTCTTGAAACAGAAACGATTTATTCGCCGAGCCGCCCCCCTTGGCGATGAACAGCAGCTTGTATTCGTCGCCATCAACCGCCGAGAGGTCGATCTGCGCCGGCAAGTTGGTGTTCGTGTTTTT
This sequence comes from Planctomycetaceae bacterium, assembly GCA_046156195.1. Taxonomy (GTDB): domain Bacteria; phylum Planctomycetota; class Planctomycetia; order Planctomycetales; family Planctomycetaceae; genus SXKJ01. Next base: position 1,308 of record JBJXEX010000243.1, read on the forward strand.
CTCGTCCCACATGTTGAGCGCGGCGTTCTGCGAGTACCGCAGATTGTTCTCGGTGTAAGCGTTGTAGACGCCGTGAGCGAGTGCCTCTTCATCGCCGCTGGACCAAACGGCGTGTCCCTTCTTCCCCATGACGATCGCCGTGCCGGTGTCCTGGCAGAACGGCAAGACTCCGGCGCTCGACACGTCGGCATTCTTGAGCATCGTCAGCGCGACCATGCGGTCGTTGTCCGAAGCCTCCGGGTCATCCAAGATCGCCGCGACCTGCTTGAGATGCTTGGGCCGCAGAAAGAAGTTGATGTCATGAAACGCTTGCGAGCAGAGCAGCGTCAGAGCCGCCGGATCGACGCACAACACGTCCTGGCCGTTGAACGACTGCACGCGAACGTGCTCTGCCGTTAGCAAGCGGTACTCGGTGTCATCGGGGCCGAGTTCAAAGAGTTCCTGAAAGTGAAACGGAGCGGTCGGCATGAGGCGTGTTCCTGGAGGTGGGTGCAAAACCGTAGCCATCCGCCGCGGCGGATGGCTACGACGCACATGTTAGCGAACCGAATCGCCATCTCTCAGCCACCGCGACCAAAACGGACTTCGAGTGTCGGTTGTGAAGATGCCATTCAATCCAACATCATTCTGCCCACCCATCATTCTGCTGAAACCCGGACAGCAGAATGATGGGTCGGCTCGCGTTCAACGTGGCTTCGCTGTTCTTTCACGCAAGGAGTGTGATCATGGAAATTCTTTTGGTCATCGCGGTCTCGATCATCTTCCCGCCGATCCTGATCTTCGGCTTCTTCGTGGTGAATCCGCGTGAAGAGATGGTCGTGCTGCGGTTCGGCAAATATATCGGCACGCTGCGGACCGAAGGCATTCGCTGGATTCATCCGGTCGGCCGTTCGCTGCGACGGATTCCCACGCGCGACCTGACGATGCACATGGAGACTTCAACCGTCGTCGAACGGAACGGCAGTCCGATCAACATCAGCGCGGTCGTCGTGTACCGAGTCCACGACACCCGCAAGGCCGCACTGGATGTCGAGAACTTTCATACGTTCCTCTCGGATCAGGCCGGAGCGGTCATCAAGCGAGTCAGCTCGCGGTTCCCCTACGAATCCCCCGACAAGTCCGAGCCGTGCTTGAAGAGCGAATGCAACGAAGTCACCAAAGCCTACATCGCCGAACTGCAACACGCCGTCGAGGCCGCGGGCATCCGAGTGATCAACGTGACGCTCAACGATCTGACTTACGCTCCCGAGATCGCCCAGGCCATGCTGATGCGACAGCAAGCCCTCGCATTGATTGACGCTCGCAAGACGATCGTCGAAGGGGCGGTCGCGATCGTGCATGACGCCGTCGATCGTCTGAAGGCCGCTGGCATGGAACTCGCGCCGGCCCAGAAGGAAGTCCTGATCTCGAACTTGCTCGTCGTACTGTGCAGCGGCAGCCACGCTCAACCGGTTCTGCAAGTGCAGGCATCCCAAAAGTCGTAACAAGGAAATGACGAATGACGAAGCACCCAATGACGAAGGAATTCCAAATGACGAATGACGAAGTACGTTGTCGAGAGTCGGCGGTTATCAATGGCAGCCGTTTCGTCATTCGGAATTCGTCATTCTTTCGTCATTGGGTATTTCGTCATTCGTCATTCGTCACGACCTGCATTTTGTGTGTTCTGTGGCTGAACGTCACCGCGTCGTTCGCCGCCGAGCGTCCGCCGAACGTCGTGCTGATCTACGCCGATGATCTCGGCTACGGCGACCTCGGTTGCTATGGAGCGAAGGGCTGGAAGACGCCGCACCTCGACAAGCTGGCGGCGGACGGCGTGCGGTTCACCGATTTCTATGTGGCTCAGGCGGTCTGTTCCGCGTCGCGCACGGCGCTGCTGACGGGGTGTTATCCAAATCGAGTCGGCATCCTCGGTGCGCTGGGACCACAAAGTAAGAACGGCATCCACGACGACGAGACGACCATTGCCGAAGTGCTCAAGCCGCGCGGTTACGCGACGGCGATCTATGGCAAATGGCATCTCGGCCATCATCCGCGCTTCCTGCCGGTGCGGCATGGCTTCGATGAGTATTTTGGTCTGCCGTACTCGAACGACATGTGGCCGTTTCATCCAGGCGTCGCAAATCTGCCGGAGGAAGAACGTCTGAAACGCTGGCCTCATCTGCCGCTGATCGAAGGTGAGAACATCATCAACCCGCGCGTCACGGCCGAGGATCAGCCGAACCTCACGACGTGGTACACCGAGCGGGCCGTGAAGTTCATCGAGTCGCACAAGACTCAGCCTTTCTTCGTTTACATGCCGCACTCGATGCCGCATGTGCCGCTGTTCGTCTCGGACAAGCAGCGTGGTAAGTCGGAGCAAGGTTTGTTCGGCGACGTAATCCAAGAGATCGACTGGTCCGTCGGCCAGATCACCGCGACGCTCGACCGACTTGGCCTGACGAACGACACGCTGGTGATCTTCGCGAGCGACAACGGCCCGTGGCTGACCTACGGCAATCACGCTGGCTCGTCCGGCGGACTGCGCGAAGGCAAAGGGACCAGCTTCGATGGAGGAGTGCGAGTTCCGTGCATCATGCGCTGGCCCGGAAAAATTCCAACCGGCTCTGTCTGTCGCGAGCCAGCCATGACGATCGACATCCTGCCGACACTTGCCAAACTCAGCGGTGCGGAGTTGCCGAAGCGTCCAATCGACGGCCTCGATATCTGGCCGCTGATCTCCGGCCAACCGAACGCGAAATCACCACACGAAGCGTTCTACTTCTACTGGGGCCAACACCTGCAAGCCGTCCGCAGCGGAAACTGGAAGCTGCACTTTCCGCACGACTACATCTCGACCACCCCCGACAACGTCGGCGGAGACTCACGCCCCGGCAAACCGGCTCAGAAGAAGATTGAGCTTGCGTTGTTCGATCTCGAAAAGGATCGCAACGAAACCACCAACGTCGCCGATCAACATGCTGATGTTGTTGCGCGATTGACTGCACTCGCTGACAAAGCTCGCGCGGACTTGGGCGACACAGCGACGAAGCAAGTTGGCACCGGAGTCAGAAAACCGGGGCTGATTGACTAACTTGGCCTCGGTTGTATCCCGCTCACAGGAAAGACGCTGAAACGAGTCGCGTGAGCGGCGACGAATTCTGGATCGTCTTTTAGAACTCGACGACGAAGCCGAAATGATCGAAGAGCGTCGGCATTGTGCCGACGAAGCCTTCCAGATGCTCGATGCTTTGGAGGCCGAAGATGCCCAGAACTCAGCCCGGTGAAGTTTGGTTGATCGATCTGGGATTGGTCGCGAAGACCAGACCTTGTGTCGTGCTCAGCGACTTTCCCACTGAATGACAATGAGCATTCCTGAGATACCACAAGATTTTGCCGCGTTTCGCATTGAGTGCGAAAACGCCGAAAATTCTCGGCAATCTCAAGATATTGCCACGAGTGTCCCTCCCTCTCCGCTTCCAGCAGGGACTTACGGCGAGACGTCGTGAGTCCTTTTTTGTTGAGTCGCGGCTGATCGGCGATGACCTCCACATCAAGCACCTGACTCGGCATCTTGGAGCCGATCGACTGATTGGCTCACTCGTCCTCACCGACATCCAGGAGTACGTCGCGAAGCGCTCTCAGGATATCCGCTGTTTATCTTCGCGGCTCACACGAGAGCACGACGCAGCGAATTGCTTTGCTCGCGCGTTGAGGATTTCGACTTCACGAGAAAGGTGAGTTGCTCGACACCGTTTGGTTGGCGACTTCTTCAGCAAGGTTGGAGCTATTCGGCTTGGATACCTCATCCTCAACTGAACATTCCGGCTGCCAGTAGAGCGCTGGTGACGCAAGCGGCAACCACGATTGGCCGACGTCGATAACCCCGAGTCCAGCGGTCGAGAAATAACGTGACTCTCTGTGGCGCACGCGGCTCGCGTGCAAATGGTGGTGCGACGCTCCGCGTCGCAATTCACGACGCGGAGCGTCGTGCCACATTGACCTACGGCTTCGTCGTATCCGCAAACCGCTCATCGAACCGCTGAGCGGCGGGGCGGACATCGGCACTGACCGGGATCTTGCCGGACTCATCCCGTTGTCGTTCGACGAATTTCTGTTCGGTACGGATGCGAGTCTCGATCTCTTGCGCCAGTTGCTTGGCGTCACGCAATTTGGAGTTGTCGATCTCGACGGAACCGATCGCCTTCGAGCTTTCGATCAAACTCAGCTCCGCGTTGAGCGATGCGACTTTGTCTCGGAGCAGGCTGTTCGAGGTCCGCCCGCAGTTTCTTCATCTCGGCCAGTGCGACCTCTTGAGTGTTCTTCAATTCGGAGACCTCGCGGTCATTGGCTTCGATCTCGGCATCCAGTTGAGCCGCCACTCGCTGATTGGCATGAATCTCCGGGAGTAAGTTTTGGCTGTCGTGATCGAACCGCTTGAGTTCCGCCGAAATCGGCACCGCGTCCCGAATGACCTGTCCGAGTTCCGAGGCCGAGTTCAGTTCCATGTTGGTCGAACAGCAGGTCGGCATCGCACAACAGTTTGGCCGAGCCTTCGCAGGTCTGTCCGCGGATGTGGAGGATGTCTTCCAAGAAACCGTGCTGGAGATCTTGCAGAAGATTCGATCCGAGAACTTTTGTCTGCGGATTGGTTGGGAGAAATATCTGCGATGGTTGCTGTCGCATCGACTGCGTGACCGTTTGCGTGTCCGAAAGCAGCAACAGGAACTGCAACTCTTCGAGGAACTCGCGGTTCAGGCCGAGTCGGCTGAGATTTACTTTGGTCTCTGGCCTTTACCTTCTGTCTTTGGGACTGAAGCCAAACATCAACCTGAGTCCCAATAAACGGTGAAGCCGACAATCCACAAGCGGGGTGGCGGGATTCTTTCACGGGCGACGTTGGGCAGGCTCACTCACGAAAGTCTCTGTTGCGGTCAAACGTCGGCGCACTTCATCGGCGGACAATGGCCCTTCGGATCGCAGTCGCTCCTCAGAGCGTTCCTGGATCCGTTGGAAGCGCGGGTTCATGCTCAGCAAGAGGCTTTCGACGTCATCCGCGGCTCGGCTTTGCCATTCACGGGCAGCCAACGGCGAACGGCATTCGCCCGAACTTTGTCCGGCCGAATGCCGTTCGCCGAATGCCGACAGCCGTAATACCGTTTTTAGTCCGACTGCGCACTTTCGGAGCCGCAATCAAAACATTGGCGGGTTCCGATTGGGAA
>JBJXEX010000250.1:0-11594 GCA_046156195.1 Planctomycetaceae bacterium
ACGGATAGACCGCTCCCTGCATCACGTCGCCGACGCGCTGCGTGCTGAAGCGAATCAGGAACCGCCCGTTGTACTCGCACCCGATGCCGTGCCCCTTCAAATCGGGATAGCCCTCTTTGCCCGTGAGAAACACGAGACCATTCACACTGCGAGTCCACGGATGCGGAATCTGAATCGCCGCCTTCGTCTCCGGCGCGTCCTTGTCTTCCTCATGAGTGCTCGGCACCCCGTAATGCGCCCCCTCGACGAGATAGTTGATCTCGTTGAAGCAGTTCTGCACTCCCTGCTGATCCGAGACGAACACTTCATCCCGCTCGTTGATCGCGATGCCGGTCGGATAGCGGAAGGCGTGGCCGATCGGATGTGGGCCAAGGGAAAACGGTCCCTCTTTGGGGTAACCACGAGAATCGAGAATCTGCTTGAGCACTTTGCCTCGCCAGCGAAATCGGTCTTTCGGGCGATTCTTGTCCGTGTAGTCGCTCGAAAGGCCCCAGAAGATGCTTCCTTTTGAATCGCGAACGGGGCTAGTGGTCCATTCGTGGTAGTCGTCGGTCAGTCCCCAATCGCCAGCGATTCGTTGTTGGAATTCGCAGAAGCCGTCGCCATCGAGGTCGATCAGCAACGCGAGATCTTGCCGCGATGCGACCAGCACCGATCGTTCGGCGATCGAGTCGCGAATGTGCTCGCCCGCTTTGCCGCACCAGTTTTTGACCAGTGCCTCGTCCAGCACATGCACGCCATACGGAGCCGACATTCCTTCGTGCAACAATTGAAGACGATCCTCGATGCCATCGCCGTTGGAGTCCGACGCGGCAAAGACGTGCCCCTTCAGCGAGGACATCACCAGCGAACCGCTCGGCCGCCACGCGAATCCGGTTGGCATGATCGAAGCATCGAGCGGCAACTGCGTCCCCTCAAAACCAGGAACCGATGAGACCGCCAAGCGAGTTGCCGACACAATGGGCCGAGTCGGAATCGCCAACGGTTGCCGCTGCAACTCGGCGGTGTAAGTCAGCGTCACTTGAGTCGTCGGCAACGGCTCCGCCGGACTGTGTCGCATCGGCAACTCAGTCCATTCCCAAGCCTCGTCCATTCGATCGCGAACGGACAGCCGCTGCCAAGTAGGACGGTCTGCCTTCGGCAGATTGACCGTCTCCGTTTTATCCTTCGGCTCCTGCCGCCCCGTGGTGACGGGCAATCTGCCGAAGGCAGACCGTCCTACCAACTCGATCCGTGGCTCTCCGACCCCAGCCATGTTGCTGGGGCGAGCGAACCACAACTCAAAGTCGGCCGTGTTCTCGGCGTTCGTCCAAGTCAGATTCAATCGTCGTTGCACACCGCTCCGCGTTGGATCGTTCGTGATCGGAGTCAACGATTCGTCAACTCGAATCGCAGCGTACTCAGGACCGAGATCACCCGGCTGTTCATCGACGATGAAGTAAAGGAAATACGACAGATGAACTCCGAGTTGATCGACACGGCAATTCCCCATCGGCTCAAACGTGCGAGTCGAGGCCATCAAGACATGAGCCTTCGGATCGGACTTCCGCCGCAGCGCGAACTGCGGTGACGGCAACGATCGCAGCACATCAACTCCCGCCATCTGCCAGAACCAGCGTTTGCCGACAACCTGCTGCCGAGCGAAATCCCCGAACGTCCATTGCCGCACGCTCGCCGTCTCGGCATCGAACAACAACGAGTGCCCATTGTCGAAGCCGACGGCGAATGAACGCGGAACATTTCCGCCGCCGAGTTCCTTCGGCAACTGGAACACGTCGCGAATGATGCGCGGCCGTTCGCCGGGATTGACCACCCAAAGCTGTTCGACGTTTGCGGGGTTCGTCGGCGGCTGAAAGTTGGGATCGTTGAGCGCTTGCCACAGCGCGGCGTGTTGCTTCGCGAGGTCGCCATTGAGCACTCCCGCGACCGGGCGGTTGTATTGCGGCATCTCGACGCCGGGGATGACTCGCAGCGGCGAGGCGATCCAGCGGAAGAAGAACTCCGGCCGGATGTGTTTGCCGAGCATCTTCAAATCCGACCCGCGAGCACCCAGCGCGACTTGCTTCGGCTCGTAGTCGCCGATCTTGTGACACGCGATGCAGCTCCAGCCGCGGACGCCGGTGAGGGCTTGGCCGATTTCAGGAGAGGAGGGGAGGAGGCGAGGAGGGGAGGAGGAGGAACGAGGTTGATCTGCGTTACTCCTCCCCTCCTCGCCTCCTCCCCTCCTCTCCTCGCCACCCTCGCCACCCTCGCCACCCTCGCGAAGCGGAATCCGATCATGCTCCACCAAGTACCGCGTCAGCGCCGCCAACTCGTCCGGTGAATGCGAAAACTTTGGCATCCGCACTTTGAGCCACGGCATTCGGATCGGTTGGCGTTCGCCGCGCATGGCGATGTTCAACGCTTCGTCGAGCAGTTTGTCGCCGACGGCGTTGAGCGACGGCGGGACGAGCGACGGGGCTTGGCCTGCGAGTTCTTTTTCGGCCGACGCGACGAGCTTTGCGGTTCGGCCCAGGCCGACCCCTCCGTGACGCGGATGGCAGGCGAAGCAATTCTTCTCTTCGAGCATTCGTGTCCCGCGCACGAACTGGCTTTCGAGCGACAGCCGCCGATCCCAGCGCGACGACAAGAATGCTTTGATCGCTTTGCGGTCGAGACCGCGAAAATAGATTGGGTGCTTTTGTTCGTCGCTGTCCCTCTGCTCGTCGAGACAACCTCGCGACCAGTCGTTTGGCCGAGACAAGTCGTTCTTCGGTCGAGCAAACTCGCTGAGCTTCGCGTCGGTCATTCGATGGCACGCCGCGCAGCGGTGCTCAACAAATAACTTTCGGCCGGCATCGGTTGAGGACTCAATGGGCTTCTCGTTCGCTTTTTCATACGGATTCCCCACCGTGGTCGCTGGCTTCAACCTCTTGTTGCCGCCCAAAGTCGCGGGTCCCTTGTTGCCGCCCGAAATCGTGGAACCCCATTCTGCCGCGGCATTCGTCGTTGGGTTGAACGCCGCCACGATGGCTTGCCGCTCCTCATCGGTCAGCGCGAAGGTGGGCATCCGATGATCGGCATTGAGCCGTTGCGGGTCGCTGAGCCAAGTGAGCAGCCACGCTGAGTTGCGTCGCTGGAGGATGTTGGTCAGGTCGGGGCCGGCGAAGGGCAGGTCGTTCGAGTTGCCGAGTTCTCCGAAGCGATGACACGCCAAGCAGCCCACCGAACGCAGCAAGATCTCGCCGCGCCGTTGCAGAGTCACGACCGGCTCACCCTCTTTGAGCGGTTTGGTCTTCAGCGGTTTTGGTTCGTCCAGTTTGACCGGCTCGGACTGCTGCACGAGGAACGTCGCGAGTTGGCGGGCCTGTGCTTCGTTCAGACGAAAGTGCGGCATCCGCCGATCCAACGCCGTCATGTCAGGCGAGTTGAGCGCGGGAGCCAGTCGCTTCACGATCTGCTCGGCCGTCATCCCGGCGGCGACGTGCGGCAACGCGGGAGCAGCCGGCGCGATCGCATCTCCCTCGCGAACGTGACATCGTCCGCAGCGAAACGCAGCGAACTGTTGTCGGCCCCGTTCGATCAGCGCCAAGTCGTCCGTGAGATGTTTAACCGCAACGCCATCGGCGTGCGCGCGAGCGGCTCGGTTCTTCGCGTTCCCCCCGTTCTCGCTCGCGCCCACGCCGCTCGCGCCCACGCCGTTGGCGTTGGGGTTAAACGACGTGTCGTCGTGAAACAGCAGCTCTGGCGGCAACGGCTCCAGACCGAACGAATCGGACGACCAGAAGAGTTTCAGTTGCGCGGCCGGTTCCGTTTTGCGGAACGTCACGACGAGCGGCCGTTCGGCGAAGCCGGGGACGAACTCGTCGCCGCTGATCCACTGCGGCTGTTTCGCCGAGCCATGCAGCACGCGCCGGCCATCGAGTTCGACCGTGACTTCCCCCTGCACGAAGGCGTGCAGTCGATGCTTGGCCTCCAACCGAATGAGGACCAACCCGCGCCACGTCGCCTCGAACCGCTCGGCCGAGAGCCGCGCATCCGGAGCCGCCTCGTCCCAAGCAAACGCCACATCCGAGTCGATCCGCGTGACCGCCCGCTCCCCCACACGATATTCGGCGACGAGGCCGGGACGGAATTCTTCGTCGTCTTCAACTTCAGCCGCCGGTGCCACACCGAAACAAGAAACTGCGATGACGCACGACAGCCACAACCAACGTGAGTTCATGAAACGATTGCCTCTAAGACGGGCCGCATTCAAATGCCAAAACAATGCCAGTCGTGACCAAGAGCGTGATGATCGTCAATCGCTTTCTCCTGCCCGCTCGCCGGAATGTTTTACGCGAACAGCGCGTCGACGAAGTTGTCCGGGCTGAAGACTTGGAGGTCGTCGATCCCTTCCCCGACGCCGACGTACTTCACGGGGATGCCCATTTGTTGGCGGATGGCGACGGCGACTCCCCCCTTCGCGGTGCCGTCGAGCTTCGCGAGGACCAGGCCCGTGCATTGCGTCGCTTCGGAGAAATTCTTGGCTTGGCTGAGTCCGTTCTGGCCGGTGGTGGCATCGAGCACGAGCAGGCTTTCGTGCGGCGCGCCGGGGATCTTCTTGCCGATGACGCGATGAATTTTCGTCAGCTCTAGCATCAGATTTTGCGAGGTTTGCAGCCGTCCCGCCGTATCGACGATGACGATGTCCTTGCCGGTGTTGAGCGCGTGCTCGCAACCGGCGAAGGCGACGCTGGCGGGATCGGTGCCGCTCGGCTTCGTCACGATGTCGCAGCCGAGCCGCTGGCTCCAGAGAGTCAGTTGCTCAACGGCTGCCGCGCGAAACGTGTCGCCGGCCGCCAGCACCACCGAGTTGCCGGTGCTCATCAACAGCTTGGCGAGCTTCGCGATCGACGTCGTCTTGCCGGCACCGTTGACGCCGGCGACCAAGATGACCATCGGTTTCGTCGCCGACATCTTCAGGGGCGAGAGGGGATCGTCGGAGTTCCAGTTCGAGTTGCCGTCGCCTCGCAAGAGTTGCTTGAGCTTGTCTTTGACCGTCTGCCAAATGGCGTCGAGATCGACCGTGCGGCCGAGATGTTTGGCTCGCAGTTCAGCCAGGATCGCGTCGGTCGCGACGACACCCATGTCGGTGCGGAGCAGCCGTTTTTCAAACTCGACCAGCTTCGGCTCGTCGAGGATTTCGCCCGCTTTGAGCAGGTCGCGAATGTCGGTTTGCAGCAGTTGCTTGGTCTTGGCCAAGCCCGCTTTGAGTTTGTCGAAAAAGCCCATGAGAGTTTGCGTGTTCCTTTGATGTCGCCTGAGGGGGTGCCGAGGGGCGGAGAATGTCTAATGTCGAGGCGGCAATGTCCAACGCAGGCCGAAGGAAACTCATCTGAAGCGTCCACGAGAGCGGGTGCTTCACAGGCAGGTGATCCCGCGATCGACGTTCCGAGTCTGTGAAGACTTAGAACCTGTCCAAGAACAACTTCGTGTTTTGCAGGCAGCGAACGGCCGGGGCATCTTTCGTAGATCCATCTTTCTCCGTGCTCCGGCTCTGCCATCCGTGCGGCAACTCGTCTTCTGCGATTCTTCATGACCTCTTCGTGTCGCGTGCTTTGAATGACGGACTTCGTCATCCTCCCGCGATGCAACTTGGTCGTCATCGTATTTCGCATCCGTTCGCGTTGGCTCCGATGGAGGAGCATACGAATCCGCCGTTTCGTCAGTTGATGCGACAGTTCGGCGCGGGGTTGCTCTGCACCGAACGGATTGATGGCTCGGATGTCGCGAAGCGAGATCGTCGCGCGATGCGTCTGCTGGAGACGGCTCCGGGCGAATCGCCGTGTGCGGGGCAGATCAGCGGTATCGATCCGGCCGAACTGGCGGAGGCCGCGCGAGTCGTCGAAGAACGCGGCTTCGCGATCGTCGATTTGAACTTTGAATGTCCGATCCGGCGACTGGTCGAGCGTGGCGAAGGGGGCGCGTTGCTGGCTGATCCGGCGGCGATTGGTCGCATCGTCGCGGCAGTGGCGCGAGCGGTTTCGATTCCCGTGACGCTCAAGATTCGGACCGGTCCCGATGAATCGAACGAGACGTGTCTCGATGTCGCTCGCGCGGCGGAGCAAGCGGGAGCTGCGGCGGTTGATCTTCATGCTCGGAGCGTGCGGCAGGCGTATGTCGGTGAGGCGGATTGGTCAGCCGTCGCGCGATTGAAACAAGCGGTGACGATCCCGGTGCTCGGCAGCGGCAGCGTCCGCTCGCCAGCGGATGCGGTTCGATTCCTCCGCGAGACCGGTGCGGATGGAGTGGCGATCGGTCGCGGGTGTCTCGGTCGGCCGTGGATTTTTAAGCAGTCCCGCGAACTCTGGCAGACCGGAGTCGCCAGTCACGATCCCTCTCCCGCAGAACGAGGTCGCGCGTTGAAGCAATTGATCGAAGGAGAGTTCCGTTACTACGGAGCGACCGTCGCGCTGCGGCGACTCGCCCGGACGAGCTGCTACTTCGCGAAGTTCGTCCCGGAGTTCGAGTCGTTCAAAAAGGCGATTCACCAAGTCCGCGATCTCGCCGCGTTCCGCCGATTGGTCGCGGAACACTTTCGGTGATAGTGACCGCGCTCGTAGTGACCGCATTCATGCGGTCGTGGGACGGACCCGATGAATCGGGTCACTACGAACGTGGACCGGTTTCTTGTGTTGGATCACTGCGTTAGATTGACGCTGACTGCTGTGTCTGTTGTTTGACTCGCCAAGGAATCGCACATGCCCCGCCTCGTGTTGCTCGCCGTCACGGTTTTGGTTTGCGTCTCCGCCACCTTGATTCCGGCGGCTGATCCGCCGAAGGAACCGGTTGATCCCGCTCATGCCAAGCAACGCGCGGCGGGACTGGAACTGTTCAAGAGAGAGGTCAAGCAGATCCTGGTCGCTCGTTGCTTGAAGTGTCACGGCGGTGAGAAGACGGAAGGGAAACTTGACCTCACGTCGCGTGAGGGATTGATCAAAGGTGGCGAGACCGGCATCGTCGCGGAGGCGGGCAAGTCGAAGACAAGTCTGCTGATGAAGCTCATCAAGCAGGAAGCCGAGCCGCACATGCCTGCCGATGGAGCGAAGCTCTCGGACCTGCACATCGAAGCGATTGGCAAGTGGATTGATCTCGGTGCGCCGTATGACAAGCCGCTGAAGGAAGAGGCCAAAGATCCGAAGGCGTGGACTCGCCGCGAGGTGCCGCCGGAGGCTCGCGAGTTTTGGTCGTTTCAGCCGCTGAAGGTGGTTGCTCCGCCGACGGTTTCCGGCGACGCGGCGAAGTGGGTACGCACGCCGATCGACAATTTCGTTCTCGCGAAGCTCAATGAGAAAGGTCTGTCGCCGAACCCGGTCACCGATCGTCGCACTCTGATTCGCCGCGCGTACTTCGACTTGATCGGCCTGCCGCCGACACCGGCCGAGATCGAAGCGTTCGTGAATGACGCCGCTCCGAATGCGTTCGAGAAAGTGCTCGACACGCTGCTGGATTCGCCGCAATACGGCGAGCGTTGGGGCCGGCACTGGTTGGACGTCGCGCGGTTCGCGGAGAGTCACGGCTTCGAGCAGGATTACGACCGACCGTTCGCCTACTGGTATCGCGACTTCGTCATCAAGGCACTCAACGCCGACATGCCCTTCGATCAATTCGTGAAGTGGCAACTGGCGGGCGATGAGATCGAGCCGGGCAATCCGCTGGCGATGATGGCGACCGGGTTCCTCGGAGCGGGCGTGTTCCCGACTCAGATCACGGCCAACGAAGTGGAGCGAACGCGCTACGACGCGCTCGACGACATGACGGCGACGACCGGCACGGCGTTCCTCGGACTGACGGTTGGATGTGCTCGCTGCCACGATCACAAGTTCGATCCGATCCCGGCGGCCGATTACTACCGGATGCTCTCCTCGTTCACGACGACGGTTCGGAGCGAGGTTGATCTCGATCTCGATCCGGCGACGTTCCAGCGCGAGAAATCCGCGTTCGATGCGGAGCATTCGCCGTTGGTCGCCGCGCTCGCCGCGTTTGAGAAAGATAAGTTGCCGGGACGGTTCTCCGAATGGGAACAGGCGAACGCGGCCAGCGTTCTCAAGATGGGCGAGTCGGGACAGTGGATGATTCTCGATGTGGCCGAAGCGAAGTCCGCAGGCGGCTCGACGCTCACCAAGCAAGACGACGGCTCGATTCTCGCGAGCGGCAAGAATCCGGACTTCGAGACCTACACGCTCATTGCGAACACCGATCTGGTCGGGCTGACAGCGCTCCGATTGGAAGCACTGACGCATTCGAGCATGGTCAAGAACGGGCCGGGCCGCGCGGACAATGCGAACTTCGATTTGACTGACATAAAAGTCACGATCGCGCCGCAGTCCGCTGCCCCTCAACCCTCAACCGTCAACCCACAACCTCTGAAGTTGCTCAATCCCATCTCGACGTTCGATCAAAACGCGGGACTGTCCGTCAAGCTGACGATTGATGGCGATCCGAAAAGCGGTTGGGCGGTTGATCCACAATTCGGCAAGGATCACGCGGCACGATTCGAGTTCGAGAAGCCGATCGGATTCGAAGGAGGCTCGACGATCACTGTGACTCTGGCCTTCAACGGGAACAACAAGCACAACCTCGGTCGCGTGCGACTGAGTGTTGCGAGCGCGAAGGACGCGGTGCCGCTCGATGCGGCGGCGACGCTCGGCGACATCATCGCCGCACTCAAGAAGCCGGCCGCTCAACGCTCGCCGCGCGAAGTCGAAAAGCTGCTGACGTGGTATCGCGGACGGGACGACGAATGGAAAAAACTCCACGCGGTCGTCCAGGCTCACACGGCGAAGGAGCCGAAGCGGAAGCTCGCCAAAGTCATGGTCTGCAGCGAAGGAGTCAAACCGATTCGGCATCACACGCAAGGAGCCGACTTCTTCAACGAGTCGCACTTCTTGTATCGCGGCGACACGACTCAAAAGGTGGATGTCGCTCCGCAAGGCTTCTTGCAGGTGCTGATGCGATCGCCCGACCGCGAGAAACGCTGGCTCGAAACCGCGCCGGCGGGGGCGACCACTTCCTACCGTCGCAAGTCGCTGGCCAACTGGATCACCGACACCGAACAAGGCCCCGGCCACTTGCTGGCACGAGTCATCGCCAACCGAGTTTGGCAGCATCATTTCCAGGTGGGGATTGTCTCGACGCCGGGCGACTTTGGCGCGATGGGACAACGACCGACGCATCCCGAATTGCTCGACTGGCTGGCGGCAACGCTGATGGCACCACCCAAAGACAGCGCTGGGCGCGGGTCTCCCGACCCCGCCCACGGAGCCGGTTGGCATCTCAAGCCGCTGCACAAGCTGATCATGCTGAGTGCCGTTTATCAGCAAGGTTCGGCGTTCGATTTGGAGAAGTCGAAGCTCGATCCACAGAACCAATTTCATTGGCGACGCTCACCGCGGCGGTTGGAAGCGGAGGTCATTCGTGATTCGCTGTTGGCGGTCAGTGGCGAGTTGGATCGAACTCAGTTTGGTCCCGGCACGCTCGATGATGCTCACAAACGCCGGAGCATCTACTTCATGGTCAAGCGCAGCCGATTGGTGCCGATGATGCAGCTCTTCGATTCCCCCGAACCGCTCGTCAGCGTGGGCGAACGACCGAGCACGACGATTGCTCCGCAGGCTCTGCTGTTCCTCAACAATCCACAGGTGCGGGCCTGGGCGATGTCGTTCGGCCGACGCTTGGCTCCTCTGGCGGAGAAGTCGCCAGCCGACGCGATCCGCCAAGGCTACCTCGCCACAACAGGCCGAACGCCGACGGAGTCCGAATTGACCGAGACGCTGGAATTTGTCCAAGCTCAATCCGCGAGCTATCAGTCCGTCGGTCAAGCACAGTCGCGCGAGCTGGCCTGGGCCGATGTCGCGCAAGTGTTGATGAGCCTGAATGAGTTCATCTATGTGGAGTGAGCGGCACAGCGGATCATTTTCCGTCCTCCATTTTTTGCCAGCTCCTTTGAATTGGGGCGAACGACTGGCGAAAAATGAAGGGCGAAAAATGGAGCACAAACGCGGCCGAGATGAAAGAAATAAAAGAGACCTGACCCAATACTGTTCGGCAAAGAACTTCGGACACGGCTGACTTTTTTGACCACACGCCCTTTCTTTCATTATTCCCAACACTTCGCAAGGCTCGGAATACGTTCGACACAAACAATCATGTCTCTAAGCAGCGGATCAACGATTCGTTCGACTTTCGGCGGAATCGGATGCAGACGACCCTCTAGAAGAGGATGAATCAATTCCGATGTTACTTCTAGGCCCAAATCGTCTCGAATGCGAAGTATGGAGAATATCTCGACCGGGAACACGCAGAATGGGGGACCAACAAAAAGGTTCATCGTTCGGCCAAATAGGCGATCTTTGAGGTGATCATCGCATAGTTTCCCCATCGCGTTACGGAAAGACTCTGAGTTGGACCAATTATTCAGAACCGCTTGATAGATGACTCGGTACTTGCGTTCGTCGCTGTGATTCAAATCAAATGCAATGTCAATTTGTTGCCACCAGGCAAACAACTGAAGCGAGAACGGAACATAGGCGAGGCATTGAAGATCGCCAATGAAAATTGGTTCTTGTTGAATTCGAAGCATTCTTTCGATGCACCATTTTGCAAAACTCGGCTCGTCGAAGACGATCGCCATATGAGTGACATTCACGGCATCCAGTAAATCGGCAAACAGGGTGGGGCGGCGAATTGACACGACTCCAGTTGCCTTTCGTTCTCTTACACGCGAAACAATGTCCGCCGTGCTGGACAGTTTCGATGGCCTTGAAACGGGGGTCGCCGGGAGTTGAGTTCGGCTTATATGTTCCAGTTGACAGAAATAGTCAGCAACAGCGATGCGGAGCGACCATGCCTTGTATTGCCAACTTAAGTGCATCGTCTTCCATTCGCAGTCATTGCCTTGATGAATCGCTAAAGCTGCCTTTGCGCCATGCCTCGCTCCGATTTGTGAAAGGTAATCACTTGCAGCGCGCAGAAAACGAGAACAACCAGTTTCGTCAGCAAGGGAAGCCGATGAAGTCTCCATCAGACGACGAAGGCCATCCTCTGGTGGTGACTCGGCCTCTAGGCGTTGGAGCCATTCAGGAAGAAAATCCCACATGCTCTTAAGTGTTCGTCGAGACTTCACGATTGCAGTCATCCTATCTCAGAAGTTACTTCCAAGCGCGAATCCGAATTTTGCGAGCGTTCTCATTCACTTGGACCAATAAACCGAGCACTTTGCCTCCCGCCGACTTTATTGCGTTGGCTGTCTTCACAGCGTCTTTGTGCGCATTCTTGCCCCACATCTTGTCGCCACCGGATAGTTTTCCGAGGATGTTTTTTACAAACCAGTTCTTAGATTTGTG
The DNA here is from genome assembly GCA_046156195.1 of Planctomycetaceae bacterium. Classification (GTDB taxonomy): domain Bacteria; phylum Planctomycetota; class Planctomycetia; order Planctomycetales; family Planctomycetaceae; genus SXKJ01. The sequence goes on from JBJXEX010000250.1 coordinate 11,367, forward strand.
GCGACTACTCAACCCGCCGTATGAATTCGCGCGTGCCTTTATTTCTGCAACAAAGATCTTCCCACCACGTTTCAGCACCAAACAGGAAAAGGTGTCAGGAACGAATGGCACTGCCGCTAGCGCCGCATCGACTTATGGCATTCTTGAAATGATGGCCTATTCCCGCGCCTCAATACGTTTCGAGGAAGACGTTGAGGACGACCGAGCGTTGACGGGGCTTGCGACTCA
>JBJXEX010000252.1:0-8334 GCA_046156195.1 Planctomycetaceae bacterium
GGATCAAAACACACCTCCCCGAAACACTCACCTCGAAACGCCAAACCGCCTACCGAGAATTCAAACCAACCCTCCCCCGCGCAACAAAACTCGCTGCAACGAATTAGCCATTTTCATCAGGCCAGGCTGACGCCGCCCCGCTCGCCTGTCATGGCTGTGCGATGCTTGGCTCCCGCTGTTCATACTGAACCAGCCGGGTCATTATGTTGATCGTGTGCGATGCCGGTTTCCGAATTCGATGACGAACAGCTCTGAGCGGAACAGCCATGAACTTTGAGCAAGCCCGAGCGGCAGCTTTAGCCCTGTTGACGGCTCAACGTCGTGTGAAGAACAGCGAGTTGCTGGCCGCCATCGGGGCGACCAAGAACTTCTGGCACGGGTACGAGAAGACCTGATCTTCGACGACTTGGCCAAAGACAAGGACGGCGTCGGACTCATCGCCGTCACGCCCGCCGCGGTCGCCGCGGTCGCCGCGGTCGCCGCGGTCGTCGCGGTCGTCGCGGTCGTCGCGACAGAAACACCGACCACCAAGCCGCGCGTGTTTCTGAGCTATGGCCGCCGCGATGCCTCGGCAGAATCACTTGTCGCCGTGATGCGACATTTCAACGAGTGCCACGCAGCTTGCGGCGATGGCGTGTTGAGTCTGCTCGTCGGTTTCAGGATCGATCCACACCACAGGCCGCAGGCTGCCATTGAGCAATCCGACTCGGTGTCCGTCTCGAAGGAATGCCACGGAGACACGGTCGATGAGACGGCCAATCCCGGACTTGGGAGGCACGGCATCATCCGTAAAAGCCACGTCGATCTCGCCTCGGTTTGGCAACTGAATGCGGCCTTTTGCCGTCGACTGGCGCGCCGCGAGTGGCACGAAGTCCTTGAACTCGAAGAACCAGACGAGTCCGCTGCCGGAGGTTATCGTGCCGATAATCAAGCCGTCGAAGCCCGTGGTCATCTCGAACTTGGAGAGGGTGATGCCGTCGCGACTGGACTTCGCCTGCAATGCCACTTGCAGCACCTCGCCTCCCGGTGTGGTGAGATCAAAGTGAAAATTGGACTTCCGGTCGTCAGTCTCCCAGCCCACCTTTCCAATACTGATTTCAGAATCACTCCCAGTGGTATTAACCGCACCAATGTCGGAAGTCTGATAGCCGCCAAAGCTCAGCGAATGCTTGAGAAATTTCTGCTGTGACCGCATCGGCCAAAGAGCCTCCTGGGGAGCACTCGCAGTTTGTGGTGACGTGTTGTCGTCCGTTGCGCAGCCACAGACAAAAGTCAGTCCCAGAATCCCCGTGATGCCTGCAAATGATCGCTTGGTCAGCCAGTTCTTCATCGATGTCCCTATCGCGGTGAGAGAACTCCGTCGGCGCAACGGCTAGCGTTGCCGGTCGCGGCCGATCGAGATTGGGAAGTCTTGCACAGTTGGCCGAAACGCAACAAGACGAACCGCGAGCACCAGGAAAAGCAAAAGCCCCTGACAACAGGGGCTTTTGCCAGCGTCATTCAAGTTTACCCACCCGACGAGGGTCGCACGGCAACTGACGAGAACCCCGCATCGATCTCAGAGGAAAATTGACCAACGTCGCTTGCAGTCGCAAACATCAAACGCAACTGCGAGCTCGTAGGCCAGGGCATCGACCTGCGCCGCATCCGCCAACGCGCTCGAAGTGTTGATCTGAATGGGCATCGAAAACCTTATTTGAACAAGTCGATTTGCTTGCTCCAAACGACGCCAGAGTCGCTGTGAACTTCGAACCAAAACACTTCTGTTTTTGTGAACCAACTGACTTCAATTTTCAATACACCAAGTTTGAACTGGATATCAAGGTGGCCCCCATCGAGCGAGGAAAGACGGAACTTCTCACTCCCGAGCGTGAAACGAGCACCAAAGTCCGCCGTCTGCTTAATCCCAGCTTCAATGCCAACGACACTCACGATTCCCAGGTCTAAGAAATCGACGGTAACAGACTGGGTAGCTTGGGCTCGAAGACTGACCACCAGACTCACGTCTTTAGCAAACGTGCCGTCCTTCAAATCTCCGGTCACAAGCCCATACGAGTCGTAGCCGATCGTCGCTTTCGCCGTGATGGTGAATCCTGCGGACGCTGTCACGCTTACGCCGGCCGAAACAATGCCTGGAGGTGTTTTGACCGCAACGTCAAGAAGCTTGACTGCCTTTGCAAAATTGAGTTCCGGAAGGGTGAAAATCACAAAATTCGCGACGTGACCGGTCACCAGACGCGACGCTTGAACGGGAGATTCAATCACCGGAAACGCGAACCCGTGGCCTTTGAGCAGAGAGATCAGGTCTCTGAATACCGGCACCACACTAGAGTTCGTTGTCCTGTTAAAGATATCCGAACTATTCGGCGTCGGGGCAAGACCAGGCGTTCCGTCTGCTTTCATAAACATACTAAACGAACCAAGTCTCAGCTTCGCTGGAAGTGTTGCCGCCAACTCATCAATGGTCTTGCTATTAATCGTCTCAACGATCGAAACGACTTTAGCAACGTCCCCAGTGACGAGTTCCCGAATCTTCTTGCTGCCAAACGAAGTTCCAAACACCCCATCGACCGCCTCGACCGCAGATCCAAACACATCACCCAGAGACTTATCGAGCAGCTTGACGAGAGGATCGAGTTTTACCGTCAGCGCCTTCACCTCGGTGAAGACCGGCGCAACCATATTCTCGTATAGATATTCCGTATCAATCGCCGACAGCGAGAGGTTGACCGTATCTGTGTCCTTGACCAGATCCTCGTCGATCGAAGCACGATAGTGAGCCGCCGCCAACGAAGCAAAGTTGACATCAATGTTCATGACGTCATCGTGGAACCCGCCATCAAGCAAATCGACACCAGCCGTGCCGATGAGCGTGTCATTACCGTTGCGTCCCCGGAGGCTGTCCCAGCCACCATTTCCGTTAATCAAGTCCGCTCCGGAGCCGCCGACGAGCGTGTCGTTTCCGCCGCCGCCATACAACGTCGCCGGCAACAGCGTGCCAGCATCGCAGAAATCGTTCCCCATCCCCCCAAAAAACCTCACGCCCGTGACTTGGCTCCGAGGAAAAACTACTGTCGACTGCCTAACACCACCGGTCGAAGCAGCGACCTGAACCGAAACAAATCTGCCAGCCGAATCGTTAATGCGCGTGACATACACCGTGTCGGCGGATGGCGACCCATTAATGGCCAACACCCCGGTTCCTTGCTCCAAGGCAATTCCAACAGGAGCAGCCGACATCAACTGCCGTGGCTCCATTTGCTCAACACACGCCGCAGTCGCGTGACGAGCAAGACTTGCCCGCCGACGTCGGCTCGAGCCCGAAAACAATCGGCGCCATATCGACCCCGCTGATGCCAATCTCATTGTCCGCCCCCGTTGAAAAAAAGTTCAGAGTTTCCACTATGGACTAGCGAAGCTAGTGGATCACTAAAGATGAACATGATGGTCTGCGCTTAGACTAAAGAAGGCGATTCTGTTTCACAATGCTCACGGGCCGCAAATAATGACAAATCGTTGCGGACGTCAGGAGTTCAGCGAGGTTTTGTCGGGGCGGCCGGTGGATCGCGTACGATTACCGGGAGCGTGTCGGCCAGCCATTGACAGTCAGTGCCACAATGTGAAGTGCCGATGTAAAAGGCGCGTAGGCCGTTCGAGTACGGGTCGCATGTATCCAACAGGGCGTGTGTGCAAATACGCGTAATTGAACAGGGCCACCGGCTGAAGTACTACGCGTGAACGGTGCGGCGGTTGCTCGCAATCCAGGTTTCGCGTTGCGACAGGACATCGATCAAACGATTCACGATGCCTCCGCATCGAATTCGGGAGGATCGTCCCAGATGCCGCTGGCCCGCGTATCGGCAATGTCTGCTGAAGGGTGCGAACTCTGTGGAATGATTGTGGCCGAGAAACACTCTGTACCGATACAGACTCACACGCCGATTTTGGTGAGCACGCTCACTCTGCTTCATTCTGGATGAGACGCGGAAGCCGTGAGACTTCGGACGGAAGTTTCACGGCTTCCGCGATGAATGTGGTGCGGCGCGAATTCAGGTGGTTTGGATCGTCAACGGAGCGGAACTCACGGATCGAGTGCCGCCGGTTTTTCAGTTTTCTATTCCAAGGATGGATTTCATGCGGTTTACGGATTGGCTGGTCTCGTGCTTGTCTCGCGGCAAGAAGTCTCGGCGAGGCAGTCGGTGTGCAACATCGCACTGGCAGGGGACACGCAATGTTCCAACGGCTGAATCGTTAGAACCCCGGGCACTGCCGACGGTCTTCACGGTGACCAGTCTGGCGGACACCATCGCCAACGACGGGCAGGTGACTCTGCGCGAGGCCATTCAGTCGGCCAACAACGACAGCGCGGCGGACACGATTCAGTTTGCCTCATCGCTCACCGCCAGCGGCCCGGCCAGGATCACCTTGAGTGGAACCGAATTGGCCATCAAGTCAGACCTGAACATCATCGGGCCGGGAGCGGATCGGCTCGCGATTGACGGCAATCAGGCCTCACGGGTTTTCAATGTCTCCGACAACAACTTCAGCACATTGAGGATGGTGCTCATCAGCGGGCTGACGATCACGAATGGCCGGGTCTCGTCCGGCGCAGGCGCTGGGATCGCCAATCAGGAGAGCCTGACGTTGCAGCAAGCCGCGGTTTCCAACAACACGGGCAGCGGCATTGATCACGCCATCGGGACACTGTCGATCCGGCAAAGCACAATTTCTGGAAATTCCGGATCCGGGATCTACAGCTATTCGGCAACGGGAGTGCTCACCATTGCGCAGTCGACGGTTAGTGGGAACTCGGGCGGAACCGGCGTCGAGATCGCTGGCGATGATGAATCCCCGGGAACCGTGATCATCACCCAAAGCACGATTGTCGCGAACTCGGCACGATTCGGGACCGGAGGACTGAGCATCGGTGACCTGACCAACACGACGATCACCAACACGATCATTGCCGGCAATACGTTGACCGATGGAACCGGTCGGATTACCGCCCATGATTTACAGGGGGCTGGGAATCTGAGCTCCACATCCCGGAACAACCTCATCGGCGATTTCATTCACTCGGGCGGCCTGACAAACGGTGTGAACGGCAACATTGTCGGCAATGGCAGCGGTGGGGTCAGGGATGTCGCCACCGTTTTGAACAGGAATCTCGCCGACAACGGCGGATCGGTGAAGACACATGCCTTGGTCAGCGGCAGCCCGGCGATCAATGCGGGCAGCAACGATCTGATTTCTGCCGACAGGTCGGATCGCGACGGTGATGGCAACACGACGGAAGCCGATCCCTTCGACCAACGCGGGATTGGCTTTTCGCGCGTGTCCAACGGCACGGTCGATATTGGAGCATTTGAACTGCCGGGTGCCGCACTGCCGATTCTGACAGTGGCTGGCCCCGCAGCCTTCGTGGCGGAAGATGGATCGGACCTTCTGGTTTTCACGCTCATGCGAGAAGCGACGAGCGGTTCATTGATCGTGAATCTTGGTCTGAGCGGTTCGGCAACAATGGGAACCGATTACTTGGCCAGTGCGACGACTACGGTGACCTTCGCGGAGGGTGCGAGCACGGCCACGGTCACGATCGACCCGACGGCGGACAGTCGTGGCGAAATGGACGAAACGGTCGTGCTGACCTTGCTCGGTGGAACCGATTACCAAGTCGGAATAGCGATGGCCGCGACTGGGACAATTCGGAACGACGACGCCACGGTGTCGGTCGCGGCTACGAACGCCTCGCGGCTGGAAGCGAACAGCGGCTTGACCCCGTTCACGTTCACGGCGACTCGCACCGGTGACACGAGTGAAACGGCTTCGGTCACATACGCGGTCACGGGCAGCGGTTTCAATCCGGCAAATGCGGAGGACTTCGGCGGGGCTTTCCCAACCGGAATCGTCAGGTTTGCTGTGGGCGAATCGACCCAGACGATCACCATCAACGTCAGCGGCGATTCGACCACCGAACGACATGAAGAATTCACCGTGACGCTGTCGAACGGAGTCGGTGTTGGCTTGGGAACACCTACGGCGACCGGCACGATCCGAAACAACGATAGTTCTCTCTCTCTCTCGTTGGCGGATTCCGCGAGGGCGGAAGGGGACAGCGGTCAAACGCCGTTGACGTTCAAGGTCACTCGCGCTGGAACGACGAGCGGTATCGCGAGCGTCGATTTCAAAGTGACACCCACCGGCAGTGGCACCTTTGCGGCGGACGCGACGGACTTTGGTGGTATCCTGCCGAGCGGCACCGTCACTTTCGCTGCCTCCGAGACCCAAAAAACGATCACCATCAATGTCAGCGGCGATACGCTCGGCGAGCCGAGCGAGAGTTTTGTGGTGACACTGTCGAACGCGATCGGAGCAACTTTGGAGACGGGCACCGCGATTGGCGGGATCCTGAAGGACGACTCGTCGCTGTCGATCGCGGCGACCGGTGCGTCACAATCGGAAGGCAACAGCGGCCACAGACCATTCTCGTTCACAGTGACTCGGACGGGGATCACCCGTGGCGCGGCAATGGCGAGCTATGCCATCACGGGAAGTGGGGCCAACCCTGTGGATGCGAGCGACTTCGGCGGCACACTGCCGAGCGGAACCGTCCACTTTGCGGATCGCGAAACATCGAAGACCATCATTGTCCGCATTCCAGGCGACACGACCGTTGAGTTGGATGAAGGCTTCACAGTCACTCTTTCGAATCCGGTCGGAGCCAATTTGGCCACCTCGTCGGCGGCTGGGACAATCTTGAATGACGACGCGGGGCTGTCGATTGTGGCGTTGGATGCCTCCAAGCGAGAGGGGAACAGAGGCAGCACGCCGTTCACATTCACGGTGACTCGAACGGGAAACACGGAAAACGCCGTCAGCGCAAAGTATGTGGTGCGAGGCAGCGGCATGAATCCTGCGGCGACGGCCGACTTCGGCGGCACACGTCCGAGCGGGACAATCAGCTTTGCCGTTGGGGAAACATCCAAGACGATGACAATCAATGTCAGCGGCAACAAAGTCGTCGAGTCTGATGAAGACTTCACCGTGACGCTGTTGAACGCGAGTGTGGGCGCGAGCTTGATCACGGCGGCGGCGACCGGAACGATCCTGAACGACGATGCGGCGGTGTCAATCGCCGCCACAGATGCCAACCAGCTCGAAGGGAACAGCGGCGAGACGCTGTTCACGTTCACGGTCACTCGCAGCGGTGACTTGAGCGGCACGGCGACCGTCACCTTTCTCATCTCGGCCAATGGAATCCAGCCGGTCGACGCCGCAGACTTTGGCGGTACGTTTCCCGGCGGAATACTCAGCTTCGCCGTCGGTGAGGCGTCTCAAACTCTCATCGTGAATGTCACTGCCGATTCCGTGATCGAGTCGGATGAGAGCTTCGCCGTGGCGTTATCAAACGCCGTCGGAGCGAACCTTGGAACAGCCTTGGCGACGGGCCTGATTCTCAGTGAGGAGCGGCCTTCGTAGACGCTCGGTTCGACGGCAAGCACCACGAGGAATGGCGTCGAAGTCGCTGTCCTTGGTGACGACGGTGCAATGGCCCAAGGTCAGCGCGATGGCGGCGATTTGGATGTCGATCTGCGGCATCGGGCGACCGGCGCGGCGAAGCTCGGTGAACAAGCGGCCGAACTCGCGAGCGGCTTCTGCGGTGTAGGGCCAGAGAACCAAGTCACTCAACTGTTGCAGTAGCCGTTTCTCGTTACGGTCGCGAGACGCGCTCCCATAGACTCCCGACCAGAGTTCGCCCAAGCCCGGAACACAGGCAGAGAAAAGGTGTCACGAACGAATGGCACTGCCGTTAGCGCCGCAATGGTTTACGGCGAGCGTCACGAGCCTGCTGTATACTATCGTCAAGTGCGTCACTGGCGGAGCGAATGACGAGAGCTGCTTGGCTGTCTGCGCGCAGACGCTTAGACAGCCTCGTTGCGAGGCATGGTGGCAGAACGGAGGTGTCGAGCGGAAGCGGTGGTTTTCTGAGGGACGTGGGGCGCGACTTCTGGTTCGTCTATGATTTCTGGCCAGCGACGAGTCGGGCTTTGGCGGTGGCGCGGGGTTCGGTGAGCAAGGCCAGTGGCTTGGGGCGGCGTTTGACCGCGCGAGGCTCCGCGCGATTCGGGCGGTTGCCGACGCGATGCGAGTGGCCGTTGAGGATCCGCAGCGCGGCGAGGCGTTCGAGAGCGATCACGCTGTCCTGCAGCGGCGCGGCCGCGAACAACCAAGTGTTCGCTAACATTTGCAAAGAGGCGGCGAAGCTCAGTTGCTGCGGCCGGCAGTCGGCCGCCAGAGCCGATTGCAGCATCGACTGGCGGATCAGGTTGTACG
>JBJXEX010000263.1:0-11944 GCA_046156195.1 Planctomycetaceae bacterium
GGATCAAAACACACCTCCCCGAAACACTCACCTCGAAACGCCAAACCGCCTACCGAGAATTCAAACCAACCCTCCCCCGCGCAACAAAACTCGCTGCAACGAATTAGCCATTTTCATCAGGCCAGCCCGAGTCCGCCGCGTCCCGCTGGAAACGATCGACCAGCACTAAACCCCGACGCACTACAACAACGAAGTCGAGAACGCCGTTAAGTCGCGACAGGCCATCCACGAGGACGAGTTGCTGGCCGACTGCGAAATCGGCCGCCGCATCCTCACGCTGCGACGCGAGAAAGAATCTCTGCTGGATTGCGTTTGGTTGGCGTCGTCTCCGATCCAAGTTCGAGAACTCTGGTCGAAGGTGTCCGAACTGCTCGGCGATGAGCAGTTGCACCGCGACGCGCTCACGATCCCGCCTGTCCAAGACTGACGGGCGTGCCGTCACACGGATCGTTCCGAGTCGGTCTCGATGTCGCGCATCACTGCGTTCGTCGAGGCGTTTCGTTTCTACATCTTTCACACACGGAGTCATCGTGTCTCACATCGTTCGGATTCAGACAGAAGTCCGCGACGCGACGGCGGTGTTTGCCGCCTGCCGCCGTCGCCAGCTTGCCGAGCCTGTGGCTGGCAAGCATCTGCTTTTCAGCGGTGAGGTTGAGGGGCTGGCCGTTCGATTGCGGGATTGGACCTATCCCGCCGTCTGCCAGCTCGAAACCGGAGAAGTCCAGTACGACAACTTCGGAGGCCGCTGGGGCGAGCAACGGGAACTCGATCAGTTCATGCAGGCTTACGCGGTCGAGAAGGCTCGCATCGAAGCTCGCAAGCGCGGGCACACAGTCACAAAGCAATCGCTGACGGACGGGTCGATCAAGCTCACGGTCCAGATCGGAGGTGCCGCTTGAATAAGACCATCGAGATCACCGTGTCCCCGACTGGCCAGACCCAAGTGCAAACCAAAGGCTTCATCGGCGGCGAATGTCGCGACGCCAGCCGCTTCGTTGAAGAGGCTCTCGGCCAGCGCGTCAGTGAGACGCTGACTGCCGAATTCCATCTGGCCACCGAACGTGAGGTGGTTACACAGCAACACGGACAATTCCAATTCAATCTGAAACGCAGAGACGCCAACGTGCGGAGACGAGGAGGGTTCATCCCTCACCTCTTCGCGTGTTGGCGCCTTTGCGTTTTCGCATTCCAGGAGATCAACGATGCCACTGACCGAACATCTCGACGACTAACCGTGACCTGCATTTCGACGACTACTGCGTCTTGGTGCTGCTGTTCTTCTTCAATCCGATCGTGGACTCGTTGCGCGGCTTGCAGCAGGCCTCGGAGTTGAAGTCGGTGCAGAAGAAACTCGGTGTGCCGCGAGTGTCGCGGGTGTCGCTGGGATCATTCTCGGAGGCACGGCAGGTCTTCGATCCCGAATTGCTGCGACCGATCATCGGCGAACTGGCGAAGAAGGGACGGCCCTTGGCTCGCGATCCTCGGCTGCCGGACTTGAAGCAACTGCTGACGCTCGTGGATGGCACCTTGCTGACGGCTCTCCCGCGCATGGCCGAGGCGTCGCTGCTCAAGCGGCCCGCCGCGGCGGGGCAGCGGGCAGGTCAAGTGGTGCTGGCACACGCATTTCGACGTCGAGAAATACGTTCCGTGCCGCATCGACGTCACACCTGCTGATCAATCTCTGGACCGGCCGCCAACCGACCAAACGCACGCACGAGATGCTGTGCTTCTACCTGATGGGCTGCGCGACCGAAGACGAACTGATGGCCCACCTGGCCAAACTCAAAGCACGCGACGCCGCCGCCACACGCTAACTCCGAGGGAGGGGTGCGTGTGAACTCGGCGTCCGCGTCACTTGGTGCTGCGCCGAATTATCCGCCGTCACGCTCTCCGGCGATTCACCTCTCGTGACTGCCCAGCACAATCATCGCGTCCGTCCACTGCCACTGGCGGTCGGCGAGCCAACAGCATCAGCCGTGTCGAACAGTATTGGCTGCGTCCCCTTTCTTCCCCCACGTACAACGAAGCGACCTTGCGGTACGTCGTCGAACGAACTCGCATCGTGCAGGATGTTCTGGAACGGCCGCTCGTGCTGGAGAACGCCAGCAGCCAGGTGGCCTTCGCGGACTCGACGCTGACCGAATGGGAATTCATCACACGCATGGCCGCAGACGCGGACTGCGGGCTGCTGCTGGATGTGAGCAACGTCAGCACGAAGAGTTGCTGTGAGCCGGCGGCGGTGGCTTGGCGGGTCGGAGCGAAAACGCGCTTGCCAGCCAAGGGACTTTTGTCGTTCACGCAAGCCCACGCCAGCACCGACGTGCCGCTGCATAAGGCGCAGACATATTTGTCTTGGGCGAGGAACTCGTTGATGACCGAACATGAGAGTGGTGACATGCGAAGTCTTCGAGGCCGCTGAGGAAGAAGGGAATCACGCGGCCAAAGGAAGAAGTCTCACGCCGAGTCGCGGAGATCGCGGAGTGGGAAACCTTTTTCCCTGGTCCTCTTCTGCGAACTCCGCGCCTCGGCGTGAGATGATTCTCATTGCCTGAAGCGACCAAATTCGTCCAAGCTCACAGCGCTGCCGCCAGTAACTCGTCGAAGTCGAACAGGAACGCGTTGTCGATTTCGGTCGCTGGGCCGATGGCTCGGTCGAGACTCGTCAGCAGCGAGCCGTTGCCTGCGGCGGTCACGCGATCGACGCCTCCCTGGCCGTTGACGGTGTCGTTGCCGTCTTCGCCCAGCAGTGAGTCGTTGTCGTTGCCTCCCAACAGCGAATCGTTGCCGGCGCTGCCGAGCAACGTGTCTCGGCCGGCGGCTCCGTTGAGCGTGTCGTTGCCGAGTCCGCCGCGAATCGCGTCGTCGCCGGCATCGCCGAGCAGCGAGTCATTCCCGTCGCCGCCGTCGATGATGTCATCGCCGTTGCCGCCGGAAAGAGTGTCGTTGCCCAAGTCACCCAGCAGCACGTCGTTGCCGGTCTCGCCGAAGAGCGAATCGGTTCCGTCGCCACCCAAGAGCGTGTCGTTGTTGTTGCCGCCTCGCAGCGTGTCGTTGCCGATGCCACCGATCAACCGGTCGTTGCCCGCGCCGCCAGTTAGCGAATCGTTGCCGTCGCCCCCGTTGAGTTCGACGGGGATCGTGACGGTCGAACCGACGAGCACTCGGTCGTTGCCGTTGCCGGCCTCGACAAGCACTCGATTCACGGAGGCGAAGTCTCCGAGGCGGCGCGAACCGGCGGCGACTCGCAGCAGCCCGGAGGACAGGCGGCTGATGTTGAGCTGATCGGCTTGCGGAGTTCCCGCGACGAACAACAACTGTGCTCCGGGTTGCGTCGGATCGGGGAGCAGTTGCGCGAACGCTTGAGCCAGCACGTTGACCGTCAGTGTGTCGGTCGAGCTGACGGCTCCATCGCGGTCGGTCGCGGTGACGATGACCTGATGCTGTCCGGCGGTTGCGAACTGATGCGTGACCGATGCTCCGCTTTGACCCTCGACGGTTTGATCGACTGCGCCGTCGCCGTCCCAGTCGATGTCGAACGTGAAGCCGGCGGCTTGATCGGCGGACGACGGGTCATTCGCGGTCAGCACGAACTGTTGATTCATGCCGATCGCCGTCAGAGTTGGCCCAGTCACGTCGGCGGTCGGCGCGACGTTCTGAACGGTGATTTCCAGAGTTGTCTCACCGCTCATCGCGGGCGAGCCATTGTCCGTCGCGATCACGGTGACGAGGTACAAGTCCTCGCCGCTGGAGTCCGGCGCGAGCCAGGTGATTTCGCCGGTCGTGGCGTTGATCGCCAGTCCGCTCGGCGCGTTCGTGCCCAGCGAGTACGTCAGCGATTGAGCCGGTGAATCGGAGTCGGTCGCGGTCACGGTGACATTCAGCGAACCCGCTTCGTTGACTTCGATCGGCGCGACGGCGGCGAACACCGGAGCCTGATTCACTGGAGGCGGAGGTGGCGGATCAACGTCGTCGTCGGCTTGCGAGGCGGCGAAGTCGAGCAGTGCCCGCAACTGGTGCGCTTCGGAGAGCGGCGTCGTCAAATCTTGAAGCACGCCGTAAGAGCCATAGACATGCACGATGTCGAGGCTGGTAAAGGTGTACTCGACGTAGAGATCGACGCCCGCGTTGCGGGCTCCGTTGAGGAGCGTTTGATAGACGTCGTACATCTCCGGGCTTTGCATCGCTGCCTGAGCCGCTTCGCCCGCTCCGTACAGAAAGAAGGCGTTTGGGTAGCCCATGACGTGGGCACCGGCTTCATAGCTGACGAACAACAGATCGCGGTCGAGCAGGTCTTCGTACTGTTCGACCAGTTGTTGATGCTCCTGCAATCGGGCGAGCGACCAGGGAATGGAAATCTCGTAAATCGCGTCGATGATTTCTTCGGGGGTCGAAGTTTCATCGAACGCTTCGGACATCTCGTAGCTGATGTCGGCGTAGGCCGTGGCCGAGATCGCGTCCACTCGGCCAGCGACGTTCGCCAGGATCGTCGCGGTGAGGTCCGCGTTCGCCTGTTGTCCGGCGACGACACGGACGATCCGATCTTCCTGCCCGGCGAAGACATCGCTCCAGAGATCGAAGTCGCGGACAATCTCCTGGCCAGCGACCTGGAAGAATCCCAGGCCCGCGTTCTCCGGCAGCGTCATCTGCGCATTCAGCCATTGATTGACGGCGAAGATGCCGTTCCAAAACTCGTTCGACCACTCGACGTAGGCGGTCAGGTCCGGGTTGAGCGTGTCGCGGACGAGCGTCGCGAAGTTCTGAACGTACTCGTCGTTCGCCATGTGCGGCATGTTGAACCACGGGTTCGCGCCCAGTTCGTTCGCCAGCGCGATCATGTGCTCGATCGACACGCCGTTCGTGTGGAAGTATTGCGTGAGATCGCCGTCCGATTGCGTGGCATGATCCCACAAGCGGCGATCCGACCAAGTCTCGATGTCGCTCTCGATGTTCTGCTGGAACTGCATGAAGCGGATCGTGTCGAAGCCTTGCAGCCGTTCCAGGAACAGCGGATGGAACGGCGACTCGGTGGAACCGGGCTGCCAGTGATCGCCGACGAAGCTCTCGCCGTTGTAGTCCGGCATCCACAGGTCGATGTTGCGAATCGGATTGGCCGGGTTGGTCGAGCGAATCTCCATGTTGAAGAACTCGTTGGCCGGCATGTTGACGAGCGCGTAGTGGCGGCCTTCGGGAGTCATCCCGGTTTCGGTGACGAAGGGCATGAGCAACTCGCCCTCGCCGTCCCATTGCGCGGTGTAGATGCCAGCCGGCTGGTTCGCTCCGGGAGTGAAGATCGCCGTGGCCGCCACTTGCTGATAGGTGTTGCCATTCGCCGACAACCACGTCGGCAGCGACGTCACCCAGCCGTGATCGTTGACCGACAGTTCCGGCCCGTCGCCAACTTGAAACTGATAAGTCTGCTCGCCTGTTTCGACATTGAGCGCGCGAGGAGTCCACGGCCGCGCGCGAAGAAACGCATCTTTGAAAACGTAGGCCGCGTCCCAATCCACATGATTCGACAAGTTCATGCCGATCCGCATGACCTGCTCGCTGGGATTCGGATCGAGATCGGGATCGGTGCTGGCGTTTGGATCGAGGTTCGCGTTGCCCCCCAGAAATCCGAGCAGGAAGGAGTCCGGCACTTCGCCGGGATCCGTCAGATCGGCACCGGCCAGCGCGGCGGGCACGTCGGGATGTGCGTAGCGGGCGAATTCAAATCCGGCCGTCAAATCGGGATTGAATGGCTCGCCCGGCGTCGGATCGTTCGCGATGCCCGGTGTCAGCACGGAACTGTTCTGCGTGAAGGGATCGAAGTCGCTCGCCTTCTGCCAGTCGGTGTAACTGACCAGCCCGACTTGCAACGTCTGTGGCATATCCGGCCGCGAGTACCGGCGATGAACCTGCCAGTCCTGACCGGGCAGTTGATACAGCGTGATGATCGAATTGCCGATGCGCGCAATCTGGACGGTCGCCGTGTTTGCCGTCGGCCCCAGCGGTGTCAGTTCCAGTTGCGAGTTGCTGTTCCGCGTGGTCTTCACTTCCAGCGAGAACTCATTCGGCCCCGCTCCGTAGCCCAGCGACAGGAAGACATAGTTCTCGCCGTTGTTCGTTCCGTCATCGGCCATGCTGCCGGGCTGCCAGTCGGTCGCGGGGTTGGTGATGTCTCGCGGCGTGCGAATCATCGCTCCGGCCAGCGAGAATTGTCCGTCGCCCGGCACGTCATCGGGATCGCTGCCGCCGATGTCATCGCGATCGGTGATGTGAACTTCGGTCGTGAACACGAAATCGCCGGTGACATTCTGAAACCGCATCGGCCCGCGCCAGTTCTGATACCAGACTGACGAGTGTGGCTGCTGCACCATACGACCCGGCTGACTGCCGTTGATGCTCAGTTCGTTGAGCTGCGCGGCGGCCGCGCCCCAGCCCTCGGTCTGATGCACGTCGTGCCAATTGGCGAGCGTCGTGGCATCGCCGAATTCATCGCTCAATCCGGCAATCGGCGTCGCCGCCATGACCTGCCGAACCTCCAGCGATTCCAGGGATGTGGCGCACGCGGCTCGCGTGCGTCGGTCTGTTCTCGTGCGACGATTGTTCTTCGAGGACGCGCCCGCGAGCCGCGTTTGCCACTGACGACGGACCCAATCTTGAAGTGTGAACATGACAAGTCTCCCGTTGCTGGTGTTGGTACGAGTGCTGGAATGCCCGCTCGAAACAACTCGGCATTCCCAACTGGGAGGCCCCGCCGCGTGTCTCTGAAGGTTGCTCGCCAAACAAGGGCCGGAGGTGACAGGCGATTTGCAGAAATTCTGGATTCTCGACCAATGCGGTGAATGCGGTCACAATTCGCCGCATCGACGAATCCCTCATTCCGTCTTCACCCACAATCGAGCCAGCGCGCCGTTGGGCGTCAGCCCTCGAACAATTTGGATCCGCGAACATCCGAGGCCACACGGCCTCCGGCTCGCTGGATAGCATTGTTGGATCACTTTCATGACTCCCGAAACAACGGTCACCGGATGGATTGATCAGCTCAAAGCCGGTCGTTCGTCGGCGGTGCAGAAGTTGTGGGAGGGTTACTTCGGCCGGATGGTGCGATTGGCTCGGCATCGTTTGGCGGATGCTCCGCGAGCGGCGGCCGATGAAGAAGATGTGGCCCTGAGTGCGTTCGACAGTTTTTGCCGAGGCGTTCAAGCCGGCCGCTTTCCGCAGTTGGTGGATCGACACGCGCTGTGGCCGTTGCTGGTGGCGATCACGTCGCACAAGCTGCTCGATCTGCGCCGTCGCGAGGGACGTCAGAAGCGCGGCGGCCATTGGAATCGAGTCAACGCGGGCGACGCCAACAGCTCGATCGCCTCGCTGGAAGAGCTGGTCAGTCACGAGCCGACTCCGCAGTTCGCCTGTCAGATGGCGGATGAATTTCGGCGATTGTTGGAAGTGCTCGGTGACGAAACGCTGCGGTCGATCACCGTCTGGCGATTAGAAGGGGACAGCATCGAAGAGATTGCTCAGCGGCTGAACTGTGTGCCGCGCACGGTGCTTCGCAAGCTGGATCGCATCCGCACTCTCTGGTCCGAGGAGACGTCGCATGACGCCGAATGATGCGGACTCGACTTCACCGCGAACCGCGCCTGCGTTCGCGGAACTGTCAGGCAAAGCTCAAGAGCGAATTGACCAGGCGTGCGATGAATTTGAAGCCGCGTGGCAAGCGGTCGTCACACGCCCCGATCAGAGTGCCATGCCGCCGGATGGTTGGCCGGCACTCGCTGACTGCATCGCGAATCTCACCGGCGGCGAGCGAACTGCCGCGCTGCGTGAACTTGTCCCCATCGACGTCAGCTATCGCCGTCGCTGCGGCGCGCCGGTCACGATCGCGGACTACGCCGGCTTTGCGGACCTTGATGCCGAGTGGCTGTCGCAAGTCGTCCTCAACCCCGATGGCGAAACTCGCCGAATCCATCTCGCGAGCGAGCCTCCGCTGCCGCCGCCACCAACACTACCACCGCCTCGGTTGGTCTTGGGTGACTACGTCATCTTGAGTTCGCTGGGTCAAGGTGGCATGGGAACGGTGTACCGCGCGCGGCATCAGCGGATGGATCGCATTGTGGCGATCAAAGTCTTGCCCCGTTCGACCGCGCATGAACCGCATGTCGCGAACCGCTTCCGGCGAGAGATTCGCGCGGTTGCGCGGTTGTCGCATCCGCACATCGTCGCGGCTTTCGATGCCGGCGAGGACGACGGCGTCATGTACCTCGTGATGGAGTGCATCGACGGCCTGGACCTCTCAACGTGGGTCCGCCGTCACGGCCCGCTCAGCGTGGCCGACGCCGTTGAGTGCATCGCTCAAGCCGCCGACGGAATGGATTACGCGCATCAGCAAGGGATCATCCATCGCGACATCAAACCGTCGAACCTGCTGATGCAGCGGGGCGACGACAGTAGCCGAAGTCGTGAGACTTCGGACCAAACCGAAGGCAGTAGCCGAAGTCGTGAGACTTCGGACCGAACCGAAGGCAGTAGCCGAAGTCGTGAGACTTCGGACCGAACTCTCACGAGTTCGGCTACCTCAAGTTCGGCTACATCAAGTTCGGCGACGTCGAATTCAGCGACGCCGGCAGCCGTTCAATCCCTCCACATCAAGGTTCTCGACCTGGGCCTCGCTCGGATCGACACTGAGCTGCCGGCTTCGGAGGAGACGGCCGTCACGCGGAGCGGCATGATCTTCGGCACGGCCGAGTACATGTCGCCGGAACAGGCGATGAATGTCCGCTTGGCCGACCAACGCTCCGACATCTACAGCCTGGGCTGCACGCTGTTCTTCCTGCTGACTGGCCGGCCGGTCGTCTCGGGCGAGACCTACATGGAGATGGTGATGGCCCATCAGCTCCTGACGCTGCCGTCCCTCGCCATCGCGCGACCCGATGTGCCTGCGGAACTCGAACAAATCTTTCGACGCATGACCGCTCGAAAGCCGGAAGACCGGTTTGCTTCGATGCGCGAGGTCCGCGAGGCCCTGCGCGCGATCCCGAGCGACCGGCTGCCAACCACGCTGCCCGAACGCAACGATTCGACTGGCATCGAAAGTTCGCTGCCGGGCGGCACGCCTCAGTGGATACCGAATGAGCAAGCGACGGAAGACGAGATCTCACGCAGAGGCGCGGCGATCGCCGAGGACGTCACCGCCATCCACTCAACGCCAAAACCTCTGCGCGCTTTGAGCCTCCGCGTGAGATCCTGCACGGCTTTTGTCCGCACGCGCCCGATCCGAGCGATGCTTGCCGCTGTGGTGATGGTCCTGTTGATGCTGGTGGCCTGGCATTTCACTCCGGTCTTCCATTCTCCGCGTCGCAATGAGGAACAAGCGGCTCAGCCCTTGTCATTCCCGGCCGGCGGGCAACAGGTTCAAGCAACGCAGCAAGCCTGGGCCAAACATCTGGGCGTGCCGACTGCGCAACCGAACTCGATCGGCCTGACGATGGTTCTCATCCCGCCCGGCGAGTTCACGATGGGCACGACGGAAGCCGAGTACAACCACCTGTCCGCACTGATTCCGAACGCCGATGAACTCAGCACGGTCAGCAACGAACGTCCGCCGCGCCACGTCCGATTGCAAAAGCCATTCTGGATCGGACAGACGGAAATCACGTTCGGCCAGTTTCGGCAATTCGCGGACGACTCCGGCTACGTCACCGACGCCGAAAAGTCCGCTGGCTACGGAGTCGTCAACGGCCAATGGGTGCTGCAACCCGGCTTCAGTTGGAGAAACACCGGCGAACAACCGCTGACCGACGATCATCCAGCCAGCAACCTGAGTTGGAACGACGCGGTCGCGTTGTGCAGATGGCTGACGAGCTACGAATCCAAAGGAGGCCAGTCGGTGACGTATCGCTTGCCAACCGAAGCCGAGTGGGAGTACGCCTGCCGCGCCGGCACGGACACTCCGTGGTTCTTCGGCTCCGATCCGACACGGCTTCCTGAATTCGCCGTGACCTTCGCGAACTCGAACAACCGCCAACACCCGGTGAAAACTCGGCAACCGAATCCGTTCGGGTTGTTCGATCTCTACGGCAACGAATCCGAATGGTGCCACGACCTGTTCGCACCCTACGAACCCACCGTCACCGAATTGCTCAACCCCACCGATCCGGCCAATCGAGCACCCGGCTCTGCTCCCGAACGAATGCAACGCGGCGGAAGTTTCAATTTCCCATTCCACCGCCAACGCTCCGCCGCGCGCGAGGGTCGCACGCCCGATTCTCCGATGCACGGCGGCGTTCGTGTTCTGCGAGAACCTTGATCCTCGTCACATGCAGCGGCCTCATTCGCACCGACGCGTAACTCGACAACCTCACGGCGCTCGGCACGGGCGTCATGCTTTAGGCCAAGCCGCAAAGCGGAACTTGATCCAGGTGGCAGAAAGAAGAAAGAAGAAAGAAGAAAGAAGAGGCCACCCCAACACTGTTCGGCACAATATTTGCGCACCACAAACATAAGAGTTCACTATTGCGCTATCACTCCGCCGTGCGCATCATTCTGGCATGGCACGGAGGACGTCAGGCAAAACGAAGCAGGAGATCCGGGACAAGGATATCGCGGGGCTGAAGTATTTCGAGAAACTGCTGCCGCTGTTTGAGCGGCTGCACGAGGTTGGTTGCGAGCGGGATACGGCCGGTAACCGTGACCTGCATTTCGACGAGTACTGCGTCTTGGTGCTGCTGTTCTTCTTCAATCCGATCGTGGACTCGTTGCGCGGCTTGCAGCAGGCCTCGGAGTTGAAGTCGGTGCAGAAGAAACTCGGTGTGCCGGGAGTGTCGCTGGGGTCGTTCTCGGAGGCACGGCAAGTCTTCGATCCCGAATTGCTGCGACCGATCATCGGCGAACTGGCGAAGCAGGCACGGCCCTTGGCTCGCGATCCTCGGCTGCCGGACTTGAAGCAACTGCTGACGCTGGTGGATGGGACGTTGCTGATCCGCCTCGGCGGACCGCGCATGGCCGAGGCGTCGTTGCTCAAGCGGCCCGCCGCGGCGGGGCAGCGGGCAGGTCAAGTGGTGCTTGCACACGCATTTCGATGTCGAGAAATACGTTCCGTACCGCATCGACGTCACACCCGATGGCGGCGGCGAGCACGACGAACGCGCGGTGCTCGAACGGGTGCTGGAACGCGACCGGCTGTACGTCATGGATCGCGGCTATGCCAAGTTCTCGCTGTTCAACGCCATCGTGAAGCACGCCAGCAGCTACGTCTGCCGGCTGCGTGACAACAGCGTTTACGAGATCGCCGAAGAGCGTCCGCTCACCGACGCCGATCGCGCGGTCGATGTGCTCAGCGACCAAATCGTCCGCATCGGCCTGAGCGGCAAGGCGGCCAACCAACCGGATCACCCCGTGCGCTTGGTGATCGTGAAGGTCAAACCTCATGTGACCAGCGGTAATTCGCGCGGCGTGGACAGCGACGGCTTCCTGCGGATCATGACCAACTTGCTGGACGTCCCCGCCGAAATCATCGCGCTGCTCTACCAACATCGCTGGCAGATCGAAGTGTTTTTCCGCACGTTCAAGCACCTGCTTGGGCTGCCGGCATCTGCTGAGCCATGATCCGGACGGGATCAAGATCCAAACCTACTGCGCGATCATCGCCTGCCTGCTGATCAATCTCTGGACCGGCCGCCAACCAACCAAACGCACGAGATGTTGTGCTTCTACCTGATGGGCTGGGCGACCGAAGACGAACTGACGGCCCACCTGGCCAAACTCAAAGCACGCGACGCCGCCACCGCACGCTAACTCCGAGGGAGGGGTGCTTGTGAACTCGGCGTCCGCGTCACTTTGTGCTGCGCCGAATTATTGGACGACACGCTCTCCGACGATTCGCCTCTCGTGACTGACCAGCACAATTATCACGCCTGTCCACTGCCGCTGGCGGCCGGCGAACCAACAGCATCAGACGTGC
>JBJXEX010000265.1:0-30851 GCA_046156195.1 Planctomycetaceae bacterium
GTCCGCCTCAATGCGCGGCTTTCACACCGCTACCTAGATTCCGTTAGAGTCAGCATTCTTCACAGGCTCTCTGAGCGAGGTTCCTCATGCAACGACTCTTGGCCATCCTTGGGATTCTCTGTTTGTGTCCAACGGTCGGCCTTGGGGCGGATCGTGAAACCAAAGTGCGCGGCGACAAGCAACTGGTCGAGTCCGCGGGCTATTGGATCTACAACGACTTGCCGCGCGGGCTCGACGAGGCGAAGAAGTCGGGCAAGCCGCTGCTGGTCGTCTTTCGGTGCATCCCGTGTGAGGCGTGTGCTCAGCTTGATGAGCAAGTGGTCGAGCGCGATCCGGGCGTCCGCGAGTTGCTCGACAAGTTTGTGTGCGTGCGGGTCGTTCATGCGAACGGGATGGACTTGTCGCAGTTTCAGTTCGACTACGATCAATCGTGGGCCGCGTTCTGCTTGAATGCGGACCAGACGATCTATGGCCGGTATGGAACGCGATCGCATCACACGGACTCGAAGGATGACGTGTCGCTCGCGGGGTTTTCCAAAGCGCTGAGCGGCGCGCTGGAGTTGCACGCTCAGTTCCCCAAGCACAAAGCCGCGCTGGCGGCGAAGCGCGGGCCGGACTCGGACGTGAAGGTGCCGGAGCAGTTCCCGTCACTGAAGGGGAAGTACGGGGCGAAGCTCGACTATGAAGGCAAGGTTGTCCAAAGCTGCATTCACTGCCATCAGGTGGGGGAGGCTCGGCGATTGGTGGCGCGAGCCGCGGACAAGCCGGTCTCCGACAAAGTTCTGTTTCCGTATCCGAACCCCAAAAGCGTGGGATTGGTGCTTGATCCCCAAGAGAGGGCCAAGGTCCGACAAGTGACGGCCGGCACTTCGGCCGACCAGAGTGGCTTCCGCGTGGGAGATGAAATCACCGCGCTCTCTGGCCAACCGATTCTGTCGATCGCGGACGTGCAATGGGTGCTGCATCACGCTGGCGAGACCGCCGAACTCAACGCCGAGATCGTGCGCGATGGAGAGAAGCAGTCGCTGACGCTGACGCTCGCGAAGGGCTGGCGGCAGCACGACGACATTTCTTGGCGAGCAACTTCCTGGGATCTGCGGCGCATCACGCTGGGAGGAATGCGGCTGGAGACATTGCCCGACGAAGCTCGGCGGGAGTTGAAAATCCCCGCGGGCGAACTGGCTCTGCGAGCCAAATGGGTCGGCCAATACAACGAACATGCGGTGGCGAAACGAGCGGGGTTTCTCAAAGACGACATCGTGTTGGCGATCGACGGCGACCGCACTCCGCTGACCGAATCCAGTCTGATGGCCAAGCTGATTCGCACCAAGCGGCCGGGGGACAAAATCTCGATGACCGTGCTCCGCGGCCAGCAACGACTAGAACTTCCGTTTGCACAGCAGTAATAATCGCCGCGGCATTTCGACTGACCGGCAGAACAAACTCTCCGTGACCGGAAACCTCGAACTACGGAGTGAGCCAAATTTTGGACTGAGGCATCGCCTCGCAAGACTTTGTTCCACTTCGCGTTCTTTGCGACCTTCTGTTCCAAACCCAGTTTGCAACAGAAGGTCGCAAAGAACGCGAAAGCAGAGCAGAGCGAGGAAGCGGTGGTCTGAGACGCAGCCTCGCTGGACTCTGAGTCGACGATATCCTCCGTCCGTTCCACGATTCGCGTTGCGAATCGCAGCCATCCTTGCTGTTCTTGGAGGTGTGTTGATGTTCGCCAAAGCTTTTTGGGTTGCGCGCTCTTTCCTTTTTCTGGTGGTCTGCCTTGCGACAATCACGACGACCAGTCCGGCTCCAGTCACTGCCGCCGACGCTTCTCCCAGTGCCGACGAGAGGAAAGCAGTCGCGGTGCTCGCCGGAAAGGGATCGGTGATCTTCATCGACGGCGAGTTTCAGGTCACTCAAGTCTTTGGGGGTCGCGAGCTGTCCAATGAAGACCTGCAACACCTGCGGGTATTCAAGAAACTCAAGACGCTCTCGTTGAGCAACGCTCAGATCAACGAGGCGGCGCTGGGAACTTTGAAGTCGCTGACGGAGTTGCAGTCACTGCATCTCGCGACCGAGTCACTCTCGGAGAAAGCTCAGAAAGAGTTGCAGCAGGCGTTGCCGAAATGCCGCATCGTCGTGCCGGATCGGCGCGGCTTCCGAAGTGGGACGGCGAGTTCGTCCGGTTCAACACCGAATCCCGCCGATCCGCTGAGAGGTTCGGGCGCGTTTGAATTCCCGCCGCTGACTCCGCCACCGTCGATCACCGCCGAAATTCATTCGGCAGCGGTTCAGGAACGCTTGAAGCTGACCGCCGAACAAAAATCCCAGATCAATCGAGTCACCGGCCGCGACTATCAACGGCACCAAACGGAAGAGGCCATCAAGAAAGTCCTGAACTCGGAGCAGATCGCGCTGATGCAACAGGTGCTGCTACAACGCGAAGGCCCGACGGCATTCGTGCTACCCGGCGTCGCCAAAGACTTGAAGCTGACGAAAGAGCAACAGGCGACCATCCAAGCGGTGATGGATTCTCGGCGGGATCAGTTGATCAAGATCGGCGATCAACTGCGTGAACGAACGCTGGACTTCTCGAAGTCGATGCAGGAAGCGACCCGGATCAAGCAGGAGGCCAACGACAAGCTGCTGGCCGTTCTCACAGAATCACAACGTCAAGTTTGGAACGCGAAGATCGGGCCGCCGTTGCCTGCCTCCAATTTCCGAGGGGGCTTCAACACGCAGACGCCCGAAGAGGCGGCTCGCTCGAACTTCCGAAACTTGGACCGGGACAACGACGATCAGCTCACCGCCGAAGAATGGAAGCGCAGCCGCAACACGCGAGCGAAATTCGAGCAAGCCAAAATCGAGCTGACATTGCCGATCAAACTCGAAGCCTTCGTGAAGAAATATCTGGAGATGGATCAAGCGGCGAATGCGCAGCGAAAGTAACCCGAAGCGTTAGTTTTGGTGAGCTTTGGGGCGGGGGTGCGAATTTCAGAAATCGCCATTGGCAGCGTGGGAAGTGGTGAAACCTTGGGCGGCGATTTCTGAAATTCGCACACCCGACCCCCCCGTCCCCCGATTGTCTTCATTCCTTTGACCAGATTCCTTTGATATAAGGGGCGGACCTGTGCCTGAGGATTCCAATCAAAGGAATCTGGTCAAAGGAATGAAACGAATTGGGAACGTGAGGTCGGGTTCTCCCCGCGTTCCCGCACTCTGACGAGTGCGGCGACGCGGGCGTCTTCTTCTGCCAATCGACTACCGGCGAGCGGTGCTACTGGGCTTGGAGTCGTGGCTCGGCGACCGGAACAGGAACGAGGGGTCTTTCGGATCGTTGGTGACTTTCCAGAGTTTGCCGTTGTGCATGTAGACCCGGCGTTGCTCTTCGAGGTTGAACGGTCTGGCTCCGACGCGGCCGAAGACGCTGGTCTGGTTGCCCGCTTCATCGACGGCTCGGTCGCGATCGACTCCTTCCGAGATGCACACCGCGTGGCTCCCTTCGGGGAATTTTTTGGTCGCAATCAGACAGGGCGTGGGACGTGTGGCAAAGCCGTTCGTGCCTGGCGTATCCGCGTTGGTGAGCTGCACGACGTGCATTCCGTTGTGGCCATCGGCCAGGTACGCGAACTCGCTGTTGTAGGTGATGCCCAGCTTCACATCGTTGAGATCTCCGATGCAGCCGCCAGCGTTGTAGACCTGATCGACTTTCGGTTCGAGCGGATTCTTAACATCGACGATGATCAAGCCCTCGTGACCGCCAGCGACATAAGCGTAGGTTCGGGCGACGTAGACTTTGCGAGCCTCATGCAGATGCAAGTGCGTCTTCGGTTCGGGGGCCGCAAGGTTGGTCACATCCATGATCTTGAGACCCTCGCTGTCCGTGATGAAGGCATAGCGGAATTGAACTTGGACGCAGGTCGGATGCTTGAGGAACGGCTCGCCGATGACCGTCTCAATACGCGGTGTCTTCGGCGTGCTGAGATCGACGACGACGAGTCCGACATCGGCACAGATGTAGGCGTAGGTGCCGACGATCGTGATGGCTCGTGCTCCGCAGAGGATGCCGTTGGGATTGAACGTCACTTCTCGCTCCAAGAAGTTGTTGGTCGGATTGCCGTCGAGCAACGTGCCGGCCCCGACGAGGATCAGTCCCTCTTGGCGATCGGCGACATAGAGGTAGGCGTAGAGCATGTGAACCTTCTGCTCTTCGTTCTCCGGGTCTTGGATGCGTGTGGGATCGGGAGCGGTCGTGGACGGAGCGGCCACGGCGGCGGCATCCTTGGTCGGGACATAGAGCCTTTGACCGAATGGTGACACGGGAGCCGTGGTGATCCGTTCGGCAAAGCCCTTGTGGTCGATGAAGGCCGCGTCGAAGACTCGCAGACCAGCCTCACCGCACGCGGCGTAGACGTACTCGCCACGCAGTTGCAGGCTCTGGATGTCTGTTTTGCGGAAGGGGTGACGAACCTTCTCGGAAACGTCGTGGCCGGGATGCTCGTGAGAATGTTCGAGCTTGCCGCCCCTCTCGACGTGCTCGTGGTAGTAGTCTGGGAACGCGAGCTTATGCAGCGTGCTGCCGATGACGGTTTGCGGCTCGTCACGTTCGGTGACGACGACCGCTTCCATGCCATGCTCACCGGCACCGACCCAGCAGTACTGACCAATCCAGTTCGTGTAGTTGGTTCCGAGCATCAACAACTGAGCCATGATGGCGTTGTTGTCCTCGTCTTTGCTGAGGTGGCAGTCGGCACATTGCTTGGTGCCGTCTTTGCCGCGAACGGTGTGCGGCACGTTCGTGGAGAACGAGATACCGCTCATGCCGTCGGCGGAGATCGTCTGCTGTTGCACATAGATCGACTCGCGGTTGTTGTTGTAGCTGCTGACATGCACGGCACACGCGGATCGCACCGGGTTTGTGCGGTTGCCGGTGACGGTGCTGTCCTTGGCGAGCATGTAGACATCGTCACGCAGGGTTTGGAAGTTGTAGGACGTGTAGTTGCGGCTGACATCGCCGTCATTGTGCAGCGAGGGCATCTTCATGTTGGCTCGCTGCTTGAGGTGGCAGCCGTAACAACTAGGGTTCCAGGACGAGTGACACGAGGCACACGACATCTTCTTATTGTCGTGAGCACAGTTCATCGCCTCCTCGGCGTTCTTGGGACCAATGCCCCAAGTGATCTGGTCTCCCTCGAAGCGAACAGTCTTGGCGAGATGCGACTTCTCGTTGTACTTCGAGTGACCTGGAGTGATGGTGTCGATGACCTGTGGGATTTCCCACTGGCGCGGCTTGTCGCCGTTCTTCTCGACCATCGCCGTTTGGATGATCTTTTCCTCCACTCGGCCGTCTTTGCATTTCACTTGGATACGTCGGAAGCGCGGCTTGCCCGACGGCGTCGTCAGCACTGAGAGGTCCGTTCCTCCCATTGGATTGCTGGCGGACTTATCCGGAGCCGCCGGACCAGAAGTTCGCAGCTTCGCTCGCTGATACGCGTTGCCGTGACAGTCTTCGCAAGAGATCTCGATCGCAGCCCGGACTTCTCCGTAGAGCTTGGTGTTGCCGTGATTGTCTTGCTTGAAGTGGCAGTCGATGCAGTGCATTCCTTTTTCCAAATGGATATCCATGAAATGGACCGGCATGCCGTCTTTCTCGACTCGGCAATCGGGGTGCAGCATCGCGTAGTTCAGCTTGGCTGTTGTTTCGTCTTCGATCCTCGTCCCCTTGTGGTCGAGCAGGTTGCCTTCGCGATCTCGCTTGAAGACGGCTCGGAAAACCCAGCCGTGACCGTGGAAGTCGGCGAACTGCGTGTGCTTGAGTTGCGGATTCAGGTCGGCCGTTTGAGCGAGGAATTCAGGGTCAGACCATTTCCCTCGCAACGAGCCTTCTTCGGGATTGTTCATGGCCGCGCGGATGAATTCTTCGGCGGTCGGATATTTGTGCTCTTCGGGATACATCAACTCGCCATCGGTTTCGTTGTCCCACCACATCATGCCGAGATAGCTCTGCAAGACGGTCGTGCCGGGGTGCATGTGACAAACGACGCACTGACTGGTCGGGATCGCGGTGGTGAATTCGTGCTGGATGGGATGCCCCGGCTCATCCTTGGGGATTGTCGGATCGGGGTTCTGTGTCAGGCTGCGATTGCCGGCACTGGCATAGGGGCCGGAATGGACCGGAGACCGATCGTTGGCATAGATCACATGACACGCGGTGCAACCGCTGGAGCGATAGTCGCCCGGATGATCGTTGGTGCCGAGGAAGTTCAAAGTCGGGTCGAGCAATCGGGTCTTCTGCAATCCGATGAAGACCGGGTCGGTGCGGTTCTCGGTGCCGAGTCCACGATTACTGAGTCGCGTTCGTGGGCGACCGGGTTCCTCGTCACGCGTAGGGATGCCGACATCGGTACGGAATCGGCCGCCTCGTTCAAAGATGCGGAGCACGTTGCCCGGATGCGAAATCTCGAAGCGGGGGAGCGGGTCGAGAGTCTTCACGACCCCTTTGTATTTCATCTCCCACTCGGTCGGAGGCGGCACCGTTTGCAAGCGTTGCGGATTTCCGTTCATCGAGTAGCTCTCGCCGTAGCTGGAACGCTTCTTCGGTGTGCCACCGTTGTTGTACAAGGCCGCGCCCCACAACATGCAGCCGTGAGTCATCATGCTCTTTTTGACTTCCAGCGTTTCGCGCGGATGGCAGCCGGACGTGCCGCAACTCAGATGCGCGATTCGCAGGTCACCGGGATTCACGAAGCGAACGAACTCCGGGCACTCGTGGTTGAGGACCGTATAAGATCGAACTGGATTGCCGGTGGAGGTCCAGACGTCGGGAAATCGCGGTTGAACGTGGGCCTGCCACTTATTCATGGTCGAGGCATTGCCTCCGTGACAATCGACGCAGCCGATATTCATCGTGCCTGGCTTGTGCATGTCGCCGCAGTTCTTGTGGCATTCGACGCAGCTCCAGCTCTTCGCGTGAGCTTGGTCGGCCGTCTGTCGCATCAAGCTGTTGGGATCGAGTCGCGACATCTCGGCCGCGCGTTCGGCCTTCGAGCCGTGCGGTGACTTCACCGCCTGCGGTGGATCGTCCGGCGAGGGGGGCACATCGGCCAGCTCTTTGAAGCTGATCGGAGTGACCTCCGCCAAGCGAGCGGGCTTCGCGTCGCGCGGTGCCGAGATCGTCTTCGGCGTGTCTTTCGGCGCGGCCTTCTGCCCGTCTTTCGGCGCGGCCGTCGGCGTGACCTTCGGCGTGACCTTCGGCGTCGCCGTTGGCGCAACCTTCGGTGCGAGCTTCGGCGCGGGAGACTCGTCGAGCAGCTCTTTGAAGCTGGCCGGACGAACGGCGCGATCGGGCTTGGGGTCTGCGGCATTCACCGTCGCGGTGATCGCGGCCCAAAGAAGAGTCAACCCAATGATCGAAGTGCGGAGTGGCATGATCTCGTCCATGAAAACTCGAACGTGGTGAATGTTTTGTCGCCTGACAGTGCCGGTCTCAGTAGCCGCGTTCTCCAGAACGCGGGGGGCCCGCACTCTGGCGAGTGCGGGTACGGAAGTCACAACGCGGGTGGCCCGCACTCTGGCGAGTGCGGCTACGCGAAGTCTTAGTAGGTGAAATCAATCTCCATGAAGCTGGCGAAGAAACCTTTGGAGCGGTCGCTCGTGCGGCGGAACAAGTCGTTGAAGCCGTCGCCGGGGATCAATGTCGAGACGCCACCCACGAAGACGACGTTGTTGTTCAGGAAGGGCCGGTACTCAACTCCCGTGCTCAAGTCCGTGCCGATGCGGTGCCCGACATGCTCTTGAAAGACGAATCGCTGCAAGACATCGGTCTCGTCGAACCACAGGAAGTTGCAGTTGTTGATGGACCGCAGCTTGGGAGTGATGTCGAAGTCCGCTCCCACATTGACCAGGAAGAGGCCGGGGTTCACAAAGTTTGATTGGCCCTGGGTCTTGCTGGAACGCAAGTCGGCCACAAGGCTCTGGCGTTGGGTCAGGTTGACTCCGAACAGACCAATGGTCTGACGCTGCCAATAGCTGAACCCACCACCGGCGAAGTTGGGGTTGTCGAGAATGGTGTCAAAGCCGGTGGCGTCTTCGTCGTTGATGTTTTCGTCGCCGGAAGCCCAGAAGACCGACGTGCGGAATCGCGCCCAATCGCGGTCATAAGAAAGTTCCAACGCGGCCATTTGAGCGTTGATGTTCTGCGGCTTGCCGGCCAGCGGGTTGAGCGAGTCGCGGCCCAGCACCCAATAAAACGCATGGCTGATGTTGAACCGGTTGATGTGACCATCCCCGGCAAAACCTAGGTAGTACGCTTCGACTTCGTGCGGCTGGAAGATGCCGACCCCGTCGGGACGGACCAGGTTGTCGTTCTTGTCGAATTCAAAACTGGGGCCGTCGTTGTTGTAGTGAAAGCTGGCTTCAGCCGTGTAACCGGGCCAGATGAAGTCCTGGCGGTAATAGTTGGCGATGACTGTGTTCTGATGTCGGTCATCCCAAGTGTTGAGACCGCTGTTGGACTGCTTTTCTGTCTGATCAAAAAAGATAACGTTGTATTGATCGCGATTAGCGTTGTTCGTGCCGAACAGCCGAACGGCGCGGTTGGTGTCGTGGAAGATGAACCCGCGAAAGTCGCTGGAAAAGAACTGCGAACCGGCTCGCACCGACATGAAGTCGTAGTACGGACTGGTGTCGGCGATCTTGGTCTCGAAGAACCATTCCTCCAAAGCTCCGTCGGCACGGAACCGCTGCTGGCCGTAGCGGACGTCGGGATTGACGATCCCCAATTCGTTGACGTCGAGGTAGTTCATGTTGGCGATCGTCGTCATCTTGATGCGCCAATCGGCCGGCTTGAATGCTCCGTTGCCATGCACCAGATCGAACGACAGCACGAAGTTTTGCACATAGAGAAACTGATTCGGATCACCAAAGAACTCGTTCTGATCGGGACCGCCGGTGCTTTCAAAGGGAGTCGTCGGCGTCGGCACTTGCCGCGCTTCCAAGATCGAAAGGCTGGTCCCCGTCACTGTCAAAAACGTGTGCTGGCCAATGATGGGATAGTCACCCTTGATCACGTTTTGGTTGTAGGGGTCGAGGATGTTTCCCTGAAGATACGGGTAGTCGTCGACCGGGGGATGGCCTTTGCCGTAGCGATCCCAGGCGGGGAATCCGGCTCGCCAACGATCCTCCATCGGGACGAAGTGGCTGCTCTCCTGCCCCTCACTGGGGAGAATGCTGGACGGCCCGGTGTAGCCCAGCGGTGCCTCGACGGGATAAGCGAACAAGACCCCCGGCTCCAGCGGCATCTCTGGTGTCAGCAGGGGATCCGTCTCCGTAAAGGTCGGCTCCAACGGCCGGCGCAGCACCGGCGGCTGAATGTTTTCGTTGTCGGCCGCAGGCGCTGGCGGAACAGCACCATCAGGACCAGCCGCCCCCTTCAGCAGTTGGATGTTGGCGTTGCCTTCGCGCGCCGTCGCCAAATTGCTTCGAGGCGGTGAGTTCTTAGAGCCGCGACCGTTAGGAAGTGCTGACGGTTGAAGACTTGGGACCGCTTCCTCACGGTCGCGGCTCAATTCTTCATCGCCGCTCGGCGACGGTGGCTCCGAGTCTTCAGCCTCCCCACTCTCTTCACCCTCTTCATCTTCAAAGAGAGCCGGCAACAGCTCACCCGGTCGAGGAGCTGGCGGTGCGGCGAACGAACTTCGCCAGTCGGTTGTAGACAGCAGACTGAGTGCGATGAATGCCCATCGGCCAAGATGAACACGGAACACACCGGAGGATCGATATCCTTGGCCGATCCGTCGCACAAGTCGTTCGATTTTTGGAGTTCGACGTGACACGTCTTGCCTCATTCCCTGAGGACCCCGTCCTGCTCCTGGTGAGGAGTCAAGCGGCATCCGAGCCTAAGACTGATAATCGGCCCGCAGTCGCCCGAATGACCACGGCTTTTCCGCTGATATCGGTTCTGCCGTCAAAAACAAATCAACCCGTTCCGAGCGGTTCTGACATCCGATGAACGAATCACAGCCAACGTGCTGATCATGGAAAACGGAAAATTCGGGTAGCTTCGGGTATCCAGGCAAAATACGTTCTGCGAATCAATCGGACTTTTAGGGTTCTTCGGGCCAAGGAGAGTTTCGCTCATGTTCTTCCCATCCTTTCGCTTCCGCCGTCAACCGCGCCGCCGAACCCGCTCAACCCAACAGGTTGAGCTGCTGGAGCCGAGAGAGTTGCTGGCCGCCGTCAATCAATTGACCTCTGCCGAAGTGACCAAGCTGCTGGATCGCGCCTCAATGGCGACTAGCTCGGAGGACGCCATCATCGCGGTCGTCGATCGTGGCGGGCACATCCTGGGAGTTCGCGTCGAACAAGATGTGCTCGACGCTCTGGATGCCGTGGCCAACGGCGGCAATGGAAACGGAACAATCGACAGCGGCAGTGACGAAGAACGGACCCTCGTCTATGCGATTGACGGAGCGGTGGCCAAAGCTCGCACAGCCGCGTTTTTCGCCAGCGGAACCGTGGATGCCCGAATTGTTCCCGGTGTCGCGGACCCCGCCGGACCAATCATGCCCGAGGTCAGTCCCCTGACGTCACGCACGATCCGCAACATCAGCCAGTCAGCGGTCACGCAACGCGAAGTGCAAGCCAATCCCAACAGCACTGATCCTCTGCTGCGTGGTCCCGGATTCGTCGCTCCGATTGGCGTGGGTCAGCATTTCCCGCCCGAGATTGCTCACGGGCCGCAGGTCGACTTGTTGGCGATCGAACATACGAATCGTGACAGCATCGTCCATGCGGGCTTCGATGCCATTCGCGGGAACGCTGACGACATCGTGCTCCAACAACGGTTCAACATCGATCCCGCGTTCGTCCCGAATGGGCAGGTGATCGACGCACCGGAAAGCTATGGCTTTACTTCGGGACGAATGCCCAATGCTCAGGCCCGAGGCATCGCCACGTTGCCGGGTGGCGTGCCGATCTTCCGCATCTTCGATCCCGATACCCAAATGCTCGTGGGGTTGGATCAAATCGGCGGTATTGGCGTGTTCTTCCCGGGCACGGCTGATCCCGACGGAGCTGGTCCCGGACGAATCGGTGATGCGACGTTTGAACAGAATTTTCCCAACGCCCGAACCGAGTTCGAGCGGCTGAATGCTCCCAAAGTCTTGGAAGCAGAATTCATCGCGTTGTATTCCGTTGGCGGTGCCATGTTCGGTGGACTCTCTTTGGAGAAACACCGCTTTTTCGGCGGAGACTTCCCGCTTCCCTTTGGCCGGATCGACCTGGTCGGGATCAATTTGCAGATCGTCGGACCGACTCCGGGAGTCGCCGGCGTAAATACGGTCCTGAATGTTGGCAACAGCGTTCAGGCGGGTGCCGTCACACTGGCGACGCGGATCGACGCGGCCACCACAACCTTGACCGTTTCCAATGCCGCACTTTTACCACCCGACGACAACATGCCGCTTACGCCGGATTTCAAGATCCGCCTTGAGCAAGAAGTCCTCACAGTCATTGATGTCGTCGGCAACGTCTTGACGGTCATCCGAGCGCAAGACCGCAGCCTCCCCAAGGCCCATGCGGCCGGGAAGCCGATCAGCACAGGAAGCGGTGCAAATCAGGCCATCACCGCGACCTCCAGCGTCCGCGTTGCCCTGGATAACAACCCAGCCACGACGACGCTCGTGGTCCCGAACGCGTCGGTGTTTCCCGCGACCCCGTTCACGATCTTCATCGACAACGAGCAAATCCTCGTAACAGGTGTCACCGCAACTCCAGACTTTGCCGCCCCAGACTTCATGGTGGTGTCAGATACCCTGACGATCGTGCGCGCTCAGAACAATACGACGGCGGCGACCCATGCCGTCGGTGCGACGATTCGAACCGTGGCCAGCACCACCCCCGTCATGGGACGCGCGGCCCCGGAAGGCTGGCTGGTCACACCGCATAATTCACCGATCGCCGGAACGCCGATCACTGCGGCGCAGGTCGAGGACATTATCCAGCAAGGGATCGTGGTGGCTGGAGCGCAAGAGTCGAAGTTGGGTCTGGTCAATGATGGACGCCGGGTGCGAGCCGCCATTCGCTTGGAGGTGAAGGTTCCCACCAACTTAAGAGGTAACGATCCAAAGACGGTGAACCGAGTGAGAACGAATGCCGGCTCGCCGGTCAGCATGGTGCTGGCGGTCGGGGATAACGACGGCAACGTGCTGGGGCTGTACCGAATGCACGACTCGCCGATCTTTTCGATCGACGTGGCCGTGGCCAAAGCGCGTAACACGGCCTACTACGCCGATGCCAGTCCGGGTGGCCTCCAACTGATTGACCAAGTCGATGACAACGATGACGGAGTCCCCGACGTCGCTGCCGGAACCGCGTTCACGAATCGCACGTTCCGCTTCCTGGCCGAACCGCGATTCCCGCAAGGCGTCGATGGCAGCCAACCCGGCGACTTCTCGATCTTCCGGGAAACGGTCGGCGGAGTGCCGGTCTCGCAGGGCGGGGTTCCGTTCTTCCAGACGGAATTTCTGCGGTCGAAAAACCCAAGGATCGCCGTGCGTGCGGCCGAGAACAACGGTGCCCCTGCCGCCGCCTCGGCCTTCCAGACGGTCTACGGTTTTGATTCCTTCAACCCCGGCCGAAACTTCCGTGATCCCAGCAACATCGCCAATCAGAACGGCATCATCTTCTTCCCAGGGAGTACGCCGCTCTATGTCAACAATGTCTTGATCGGCGGCTTCGGGATCAGCGGTGACGGCGTCGATCAAGACGACGTGGTGACGTTCTTCGGTGCCCAAGGATTCCTGCCCGACGAACCGATCTCCTCCGCGGACGACGTTCGAGTTCGCAACATTCGATTGCCGTACCAGAAGTTCAACCGCCATCCGTTTGGGTAAGACGAAGTGCTTCAGTTCTTTCTCTGTGTCTTATCGCGTTCTCTGCTCCCAAAATCGTTTAACGGCAAGCCGAAGGCGTAGTCGAATCCGGCTAGCACGGGCGCATCCGACTAGCGACTAACGCCTACGCCTATGGCTCGCCGTTAAACGACCGATTGACGGAGCCGAGACGCGATACCCCACAGAGATTTGCCGCAACCAGTTTCAAAGCCTGGCATCCGTATGTGCCAGGGTTCCTTAACCATGTTTGAAACCATCGCGTCAGCGCGCAAGCGCTGACAAATCAGGAGACGCCATGATGGCCATGTCCCACGGAAACGAGTTCCGACTCGGATTGTTGCTTGCCACGGTATTGATGGCGGCGTTCATCGCGCCGCTGAGCGCGAGCGAACAACAATGTCCCAACTGCGAGCTGCAAGATCGCCACGCCTGCGCGGGCTGGCCACAGTGCATTTCCCCCAACGCACGCCCCTCGTATGGCTGCCACGAATGGGGCGGCTGGGTCGGTGGCGGTGCTCCCGTTCATGGCGACTGTCGTTGCTCGCACGAAGGAACCTGGGGCTGGGACTATCACGGCCGCCTCTTCACCAAACGAGTCTGGCTCGGCTGGCATCACGGCCGTCGCAACCAAGGCGGAACCGGTGCCTACAAGTCCGATGGACCGCATCTCATCAACCTCCACGAAGAGTAATGCCGTGCTGCGTCACTCGCTGCACGAGAGAATTGGCGAGCCTGTGACGATTTGGAGCCGCGACCGTGAGGGAGCAGTTGCTGGATGGACTTGTTGCGACTTCGCACTTTCGCCAGAACGCGGGCCTGGATACCCCGCGTTCTGGCGAACGCGGCTACAACAAGCGCAGTCGAACTAGAACTACAAGCTGAGCGATTCCAGCGGTCCCACGGCGACGGTGGTCGTTGCTCCCAGCGGGTAGATATCGAGCAACTCTCGCACGTCGCGACTTGTGATGCCGCGCAGCGTCGCCAAGTCGTCGCCCACCGAGCGGTGCTCGCTGCGATAGATCCAGTTGCCTCCCAGCGACGAGAGCCGGCCCATCGGCCGCTCGCTCCGCAGCACGACGCGAGAAGAGACTTTGTTCTTCGCCATTTCGAGTTCGTCTTCCCGAATGCCGTCCCGATTGACCTCGGCATAGATCGCTTGGATGCGGGCCAGATTCTCCAGGATCGCTTCCGGCTCGCTCGACAAGTACGTCATGTAGCTGCCGCTGCCGTCGTATTCGCTGAAGTCGAGGTCGGCCGCTTCGGCGAGTCCGGGATCGACCAACTCCCAAAACAGACGGCTGCCGCTGTGATCGCCAACGATCACCGACAAAATCTCCGCCGCGAAGCGCAGCCGATTCTGAGCCGACGGCGCGGGAGTCATCTGCATGATGTGTTCTTGCTGGCTCTTCGGCCGCGTGATGACTTTCAGGCCGCCCGCCGGTTTCGCTTCGTGAATGGCTCGTCCGCACGTTCCCGCCGGCCAGTGAGCACAATGCTGCTCGGCCAACGCGACGACTTGTGCCCAATCGGTATTTCCGGCGACCGCAAGCACGACGTTGCCGGCAAGGTATCGGTCGCGGTGATACTCGCGCATCTGCTCGCACGTCAAAGCAGTGATGCTCTCTTTCGTGCCGAGCACGCTTTGCCCCAGCGGATGCCCCGCGAAGTGGGTCTGCATCAAGTTCTCATAGGCGGTGAAGCTCGGCTGGTCGTCGTACATCCCGATCTCTTCCAGGATGACATTTTTCTCCATGTCGAAGTCTGCTTGCCGCAGCGACGGCCGCAGGATGTTCGCAAACAGGTCAAAGGCTTGCGGTAAGTATTCGGGGAGGACTGCTCCGTAAAACAGCGTCCCTTCCTCGGCGGTCGCCGCGTTGTACTTGGCTCCGACCTCGTCAAAGATGCGATTGACGTCGTCGGCCGAGTACCGCTCGCTCCCTTTGAAAACCATGTGTTCGAGGAAGTGGCTGACCCCCGACACGGCGGCAGTCTCATCGCGTGAGCCAGTGCGGACAAAGAAGCCGAGTGCGGCCGAATGCACCGCCGGATTCAATTCCGCGATGACCGACAAGCCGTTGGGAAGTTGTGTCTGATGGAATTTCATGGGGTTGGTCTCCGATGATGTAACCCGAAGCGTCAGCGAGGGCGGATGCTTCAAAACACTTCCAATTGACAGCCGCTTGGAGCGTCCGCCCTCGCTCACGCTTCGGGTTACATATCCGCCCTCGCTCACGCTTCGGGTTACTTTTGCGCTACACGGTTACGTTCAACGGGTTCGGGCCGATCGTCAGCACGGTGAAGTCGCGGGCCGGATGTTGATGGACGTAATCCAGCACTCCCGCGACCGTCAGGCTGTCGATGTCTCGGCGGATGTCGTCGAGCGTTTGAATGCGTTTGAGAAAATGCCAGTCGCGAGCAATCGACGTTGCGCGGCTGGTGGTCGATTCTTGCTGCATGATCAGCGAACTCTTCGCGCGGGCTTTGCAGCGTTCGAGTTCATGCAACTCGATGCCGTCACCGAGCCGTTGGAGTTCACGCAGCGTGACGTCGAATGTTTCCTGAGCGCGCTCGACCGTCGTGCCGGCATAGGTCAGCACTCGTCCTTCGTGCAGCAAACTGTTGAGCGACGCACTGACCGAGTAGCACAAGCCGCGACGTTCGCGCACCTCGGTAAAGAGTCGCGAACTCATTCCACCGCTGAGCACTCCGACCGCCGCCCACGCTTTGTAGTAATCGGGATGCGAGTATTCGATCGCGTCGTAGCCGATGCCGATGTGCATCTGAGTCGAATCGTGTGCGATGTGTCCGACCCGATCGCCGCGCGGGCCTGTGACCATCGACGGCTCTGGCTTGGTTCCCCAGTCGCCGAACAACTGACCGATCAACTCCAGCGTGCGCGGGACATCGACTTGACCGGCGATCCCCAAGATCGCCCCGTTGGGACGGAGGCACCGGTCGCAGTGCTCGCGCACGGACTTCACCGTCAGTCGGGGCAGTTCTTCGAGCGAGCCTTCCGTCGGCAAGCCCCACGGAGCGTCGTAACAACGCCGGCGCAGTTCGATCATCAACTTGCGCTGCGGTTCATCCTCGATCGCTCGCAACGACTGTTCGATTCCGGCAATCGCCCCTTCAAACTCTTCGTCGGGAAGCTGAGGGCGGCGGATGATCTCCGCGTAAAGGGCGAGTGCGGCAGGAATGTTTTCGCCCAGCGTCGCGCCAGTGAAGGCGATGTGATTCAGCCCGGTGCTCTCGTTCCGCTGCACACCCAAGTTGTCGAGAGCATTCGACAATTCGCGGCTGTCGAGTTCACCCGCTCCGCGCGTGATCCAATCGGTCAGAGCGGCCGCCGTCCCGCCTTGGCCAGCCGGATCGAACGCGCTGCCGCCAGGGATCAGAAAGCAAAACGCGGCCGATTGCACGTCAAACATCGGCTCGATCACGACCGTCAATCCGTTGGACAGCGGGTGCGTGTGAATAATTTGTTCGGGCATCGCTTCGTCCGTGAGGCTATCAAAACGGGCAACAAAGTCGGGCGGAGTCTGACGGGGTGCTGCGCGAGTGACAAGCGAGGCCACGTCATTCCAACTCTTCGCGCCAACGACGCGGGACCGCGGCGAAGGCCGAGGCGTAGGTTGATTCCAAGGCGATGTCGATATGCGCATTCGGTTCGAGGAACAGCGGCATCGCCGCGAGTTGGTCGCCAACGGCGATCGGCTCCGCAAAATACCTCAGCACATCCCCCGCCTCATAAGACACCATCATCAGCGGCTTGTCGGAATACGACTCCTCTTGCCGATTCGTGACGTTGGCCCAGATCAATGAATGCAGTCCATCGGGATCGCGTCGTGTCGGCGGAAACAAATCAATGAGCAAGCGATGCACACCGTTTTGCAGCAGTTCGACAGCCTTGTCGAGGAACGCGCGCACGGCCGCGCGGCTCGACTTGTTTCCGGGAGAAACGATCTCGACGACGGCGATCACGCGATCGTCACTGATGTGGCGAATGGCGATTCGTTTTTGTTTGTGTCGATAGAACTCCGCCTCGCCACTCAACCGAGTCTTGGGCCGAGCCAGCAGCACGGCACCGCCATCGCCACTGTCAGGCTCGTCCTTGAGCGTCCGTCGCGATTGAGTTTTCGAGCGAGATTGCAACGTCAGCACATCAGGCCCGAAACCGCCCGCGAACTGTTCGGCGAGCGCGTAGTAGTCCGATGGCAATTCCCCGTTGAGCTGCGCGCTGATGGCTGAAATCCACTCGTGATGGAAGTGATGGAAGATTCCCGCTTCGACTTTCGTCCAATCGTGGAGTGGCATGACTTCAGACTCCTGAAGACGATCTTTCAACGTCAGAACCGTCGGCGCTAGCCTCGGACCTTCGAGCCGCGTTTTCCGATCCGGCCCGACGCTAGCGCGTTCGGCTCACTGGTACTTTTCATTTGCCGTTGGGCTTACTTTAGCAGTCGCGTGACCAGCGCGGTCCAGCCGGTTTGGTGGGAGGCTCCGCAGCCGCGGCCGGTGTCGCCGTGGAAGTATTCGTAGAACAGCACGAGATCCTTCCAATGCGGATCGTCCGCATAGCGCGGGTCATCTCCGTGACATGGCCGGCGTCCGTTGGCGTCGGGCAGGAAGAGGTTCGACAGCCGGCGAGACAGCTCGGTGGCGACCTCTTTCAAGGTCAGCATTTTGCCACTGCCAACGGGACATTCGACTTTGAATTCATCGCCGTAAAAGTGGTGATAGCGTTCCAGCGCTTCGATCAGCAGGTAGTTGACGGGGAACCAAATCGGCCCGCGCCAGTTCGAGTTCCCGCCGAACATGCTGGTGTTCGATTCGCCGGGGACGTAATCGACTCGCAGTTCTTGATCGCCTGATCGGAAGACGAACGGATTTTCCGCGTGCGTCCGGGACAGTGCCCGCAACCCGTAGGGAGAGAGGAATTCCGATTCATCGAGCACTCGTTGCAGCACTCGTCGCAAGCGCTCGCGAGACGGGATTGCCAGCAGCAGTCGGCTGTGTTTGGCATCGACCGCAGACGGGTCTCGCTCGCAGATGGTGATCTGTTTGGCGAGGTCTTTGCGGTTGTTCAAGAACCACTTCATGCGGTGCTTGAATCCGGGAAGCTTGTCGAGCGTCTTCGGGTCGAGGATCTCGGCCGCGAACAGCGGGATGATGCCGACCACCGAGCGAATCCGCATCGGATGACCGTGCTCTCCGATCTTGAGTTGGTCGTAATAAAACCCATCGGCCTCGTCCCACAGACCGCTGCCGCCCAGTGTGTTCATCGCGTCGGCGATGGCGACGAAGTGCTCGAAGAACTTTGAGGCGATGTCTTCGTAGCTGGGGTCTTCGGAGGCCAACTCCAGCGCGATCGCCAACATCGTCGAGCAGAAGAACGCCATCCACGCGGTGCCGTCCGCTTGCTGCAAACTGCCCCCCGTCGGCAACGGCTGCGAGCGATCGAACACGCCGATGTTATCCAAACCAAGGAACCCGCCGCCGAACATATTGTTACCTTCGATGTCCTTGCGGTTGATCCACCAAGTGAAATTCAGCAGCAGTTTTTGAAACGCACGCGCGAGGAAGATTCGGTCGCGTTTGCCCGGTTTGCCGGTCAGCTTGTAGACGCGCCAGCAGGCCCAGGCATGGACCGGAGGATTCACGTCGCCAAACCCAAACTCGTAGGCGGGCAATTGACCGTTCGGGTGCATGTACCATTCGCGCAGGAACAGCAGCAGTTGGTGCTTGGCGAATTCGCCGTCGAGCCGCGCGAACGGGACCATGTGAAACGCCAAATCCCACGCCGCGTACCACGGATACTCCCACTTGTCGGGCATTGAGATCACATCGCGGTTGAACAGATGCGGCCAATCGCGATTGCGTCCGTACTTGCGAGAGGCCGGCGGCGGAGGTTGTCCTTCATCCCCTTTGAGCCACTGCGGCACGACGTAGTGATAAAACTGTTTCGTCCACAACAACCCCGCGTAACCCTGCCGAGCGACACGGGCCGCTTCGGGCGAATACTCGCGGTACAGCTTCTTGGCGTAGAACTCGTCGGCCTCGCGCAGCCGAGTCGCGAAGATCTTATCGAAGTCCGCCGCGAACGCTGTGCGGGGAGTCCAAGTCTTCTCGCGAGTGTGCGTGAACCTCATGCGGATGACCTGCGAGGAATGCGGTTCGACCTTCAATTGATACCAAGCCGCCGTCTTGGTGCCAGTCCCGTGCGGCGAGACCGCGTCGAGCTTGCCATGAATCACCCGCTCGTGAAACGCATCCTTCACATACTGGCCGTTGTTGGGCCCACCATAAACCCGCTCCGCGTTCGTGACGTTGTCGGTGAAGAGCCAATCGGATTTGCAAACCGAATTATCCGCCGCCAACGAATACTCACCCAAGACCTCGTGCCAAGCCGAGACAGTTCCATCCGGTTGATACTTCATTCCGGGCAGGCTTTCGGTCATCTCGTCATGGCCGGACCACGACCAGGTATTGCGCAGCCAGAGTGTCGGCAGCACATGCAGAATCGCCGCCTCGGGGCCGCGGTTGTGGATCGTAACCTTGATCAAGATGTCTTGCGGCGATGCCTTCGCGTATTCGGCCACGACGTCGAAGTAACGGTCCTCGTTGAAGATGCCGGTATCGACCAGCTCGAACTCCAACTCGGTCTTCGATCGCCCGCGATTCTCGTCGATCAATCGGCCATAGGGGTACTCGGCCTGCGGATACTTATAGAGCGCCTTCATATAAGAGTGCGTCGGCGTCGAATCGAGGTAGTAGTACAACTCCTTGGGATCCTCACCGTGATTTCCTTCCGGGCCGGTAAGCCCGAAGAGCCGCTCCTTCAAGATAGGATCGCGGCCATTCCACAAGGCTAACGCGAAACACAATCGCCCCTGCCGATCGCTGATCCCCATGAGGCCGTCCTCGCCCCAACGGTAGGCTCGGCTGCGAGCGTGATCGTGCGGGAAGAACCCCCACGAGTCACCGTGCGGCGAATAATCCTCTCGCACCGTGCCCCACTGCCGCTCAGAGAGATAAGGCCCCCAGCGCTGCCAGTCTTCCTTCCGCGAGTGAGCCGCCGCCAATCGCAACTCTTCGGCCGTCTCCGAGGGGGTGTCCATCACAATGGTTGAGATCGTGGATTCTCGCATGATGTTCTTTCTTGGTGAAAAGTTGCGAAATCAAGGTGGAGATTCGTAGCCACGCTCGCCAGAGCGTGGGCTGGTTGGGGACTCCGCCCACGCTCTGGTGAGCGTGGCTACGGCTGGTTGCGGTTTCATTCCCAAGTTGCGCGACGAGTAAAATCGGATCAAACAAAGTTCGCAAGTGGTCGCTCAAATCCAGCGTTTGCGTTTCATCAAGACGAGCACTCCCAGCGCAAACAGCAGCACGATGCCCCAAAAGCCGAGATAGCCGTACTGCCATTCGAGTTCGGGCATGAACTTAAAATTCATCCCGAAAACTCCGGTCAGAAATGTGAGCGGCAAGATCAACGTGCCCAGTACCGTCAATCGAGACAGCGTGTGATTGGTCCGATGCGCGACAATGCCCAGGTACAGGCTGACGGTTTCCCCAAGCAGCTCTCGCTCTGAGGAGACGTCGGCGCTGAGCCGATCCAACTGACCGGCCTTCTTCTCCAGATAGGGCTGCGTCGTTTCGGGGATCATCGGCGAACGCCGGAGCGACAGGTCATGCACGATTTCGCGGGCGTAAACCACGACCTTCTGAAACTCACTGACCGCCCGCAGCAGTTCGGCGACGCGTTCAAACATCCCCTCGTCCGCTTGGCGGAATAAGTTGTCTTGCACGACTTGATTGTCGTCGGAGATGCGGCCCACGATCTGTGTGTACGTTTCGCAAAGATGGCTGGCCAAGGCATACAACAGAAATCCGGGAGAGAGAGCGATCCGCCGAAAGCTGCGGGAGTAACTTTGACGCATCGCTTCAACCACGGGGGACGGAGCGCGATGCAACGTCACTAGGCATTTCGTCCCGATGCAGACCGCCAACGGAGTTGTCTTGACGCCAGTCACGCTCCATTCGGCGTCGAGCAACGTGAACGCGACGAAGTCCTCCAGATCGGAAAAAAACGGGGTCGTCCCCTCAGAGACAAGCGCTGTCAGGTGCGGTCGCTCGCAGCCGAGTTGTTCCAGCAACTCCATTCCCTGATCGACTTGTTCGCCCGCGAAATCGAACCACCAGAAGTGCCCGGCATCCGTCGTGCGGACCAATTCCAGGGCCTGCTTCGCGTCCGCTACGAACGATTGTTCTTCCAGCTTGGTCGCGAAATTGAAGTGAATGGCTGGGATCACGGAGCACCTCGTGAAAAGCATCGAAACATGCGGACTCAGCTTGTGCAGTCCGTGTCGCGAAGTCAACCAGCGGTGCCTGCGATGGCAAACGGGAGCGGTCGTCATCGGCTCATAGACGACGGAAGAGTCGTGGGGAAGAACACCGCAGTCGCGACGGTCATTGTCCCGGCGGAGCCGCTGCCCAAATTCACGACAGTCTCACAAGTTGTCCCGCTCACAAGTTGTCCCGCGATACTTTGTCCCACTTCGCGTCCTTTGCGACCTTCTGTTCCAAACCGTGTTTTGAACAGAAGGTCGCAAAGATCGCGAAGTGAACTCGAGGAACACAGTGGCTCGCAGGATAAGGTGGCTTCAGGAGTCCGCTTTGTCGGCAGCGTTTGCGCTCCATTTTTTGCCTTTCTCTCCGGGTCCGGCCGCATCCGACTTAGAAATACCCATACTGAGGCCCATAGAATCGGTTATTGAAATTTCCAAAGTACCGATTGTTGTAATAGGCGCGTCCCCGAGGCAGAGAGGTGAGACCGCGAAAACCAGAAGGCGCACCCGGCGACTGGCCGCGAACCGTCGGACAGCGGTGACTCTCCTCCGCACATCGGCAGTGAGGATCCCGTCGCTCAAACAGACTCGGCTGACTGTCCCCCGCTTCGAGTCGGGAAGTCCCCAGGCTAACGCACACCACAAACAGCCAAACGCCACACAGGAATCGAGTCATCGTGAACTCCTTCGATTTGGTTCCACGAGGGATATCGGCCAGATTGGGCGGTGCGACCGGGTCGATCAGCACGACCGGCCCCGTTTCCCAGCCGACGAGCAGAACACTCTTCCTAATCGGGAGACTACAACAACGGATTGATCAACGGGTTCGTCAGCGGAGTGGCGTCATCGACCGTCACTTGCTGCGAGATTCGATTGCTGCGAGCTTCGAGGTTGCCGGTGAATTGATAGAAGAATTCAAAGTTGACGAAGCGAACCCCCACCGTGCTTCCAGCCGGAGTCGAGAACTCCACACTTTGCAGCAACGCTTCCAAAGCATCCTTGCTGGGTGGGCTGGCAAAGCTAATCACCAAGGGTGCGCTGCCGATTCCTCCCGTGGCCGTGAACATCCCGAGAGCCGCGCCGTTAAAGCTCACGGCGGTCCCCGCCACGGCGATGACGTCGCCGTCAGCGAGGGTTTGTGGGCGAACTCTCACAACGTCAGCAGCGGCTCCGTTGATCGTCCGCACGACCAATTGGCCTCCCGTGAAATTGGGTGTCGCGGGCACATCCACGGCGGCATCCGAGGCGACCAGCACGCCCGGGTTGCCCGCAATCACATCCAGTGGGAAGGTCGGAATGTTGAGCGCCGGAGCCAAATTGACGCTGATGTCTTGCAGGAAGGTGTGAGTATTCCCGCGAGCCAGATTGATGTTCTGGGTATTGAAGTGCCCACCGGCCGCCGTCTTTCGGAACGCATATTCGACCACGTCGCCGTCCGCGTTGATTTGAAAGACGTGTCGATCGCCCCCCAGAGAAGTCATTGAGGGCTGCGTGATATAGGCCCCCGGAGCACCAAACACTTTGTTGGCGGGGATACGGCTGGAGCCGGTCTCTTTCAAGATGTCGTTGGTCAGGTTGGCGGCGGTCCAATTCGTGCCGGTGCGAGTGAACTCGACCAAGTCTAAGCCGTTCGTGCCGTAGACAAAGAACCGGCCGTCGGTCGGATCGACCAGCACCGAGAGTTCGGGATACACGCGAGCGGCGAACTCTTGCGTCAACGTCGTCGGCCCATTCACACCATTCACCTGCTTGGTCCCTTGCTGGAACGTATCGAAGTAGCCGGTTGCGGCCACTTTGGTCAGCTCGGTCACGTTCTCAGCGGTGGCGATGATGCCACTCATCGCCGCCGGATTCGTGATTTCGAGATGCACCAAGCGACTGTGTCCATCGGTGCCGAAGATGTGCCGCGTGCCTCCCGCCGCGACTGCGGACAGGCTCTGAAAAACCTTCGTGTCGCGACCGGTCTGTGCCGGTGTGCCGATGAGGTTTCCTCTCACGTTCGTGCTGTCCAGCGTCGGAGTTCCCGTGGGGAAAGCGTATTCGACAACGCCTCCCGCTTGATTGG
The DNA here is from genome assembly GCA_046156195.1 of Planctomycetaceae bacterium. Classification (GTDB taxonomy): domain Bacteria; phylum Planctomycetota; class Planctomycetia; order Planctomycetales; family Planctomycetaceae; genus SXKJ01. Next base: position 23,298 of record JBJXEX010000265.1, read on the forward strand.
CACCGTAGGCATAGAGAGTCCCACTGTTTTCGACGACGGCCACTGAGGTGTAGACGAGTGGACCAACGCCGGTCACAAGCATCGTCAGGTCAATCGGAGGTGCCGGAGGGAGGTTGTTCGTCCGGTACAGCAACAGGTGCCCGTCGTGGCGATTGATGAGCGCTCCGACATTTCCGAGTGCGTCAATGAAGGCGGTCGGCTCGCCCGCTAAGACGTCTGTAAACGGAAAGACTTTCGTGTCCCAAGTGTTCGCCGCTCGATTGAAGCGGTACTCCACGAGACCGCCGGCTTGATTCTTGCCAAAGACATGCACGTTGCCGTTGGACTCCGTGACGGCGGACGAGTCGCCGTCGATCAGGATATTGGCCGCCGTATCGCCAGCGATGAGCCGATCGCGAGAAATGTTCCGTTGCTGATCGAGCAACATGCCGTTTTCGCGTCCAGTCATGATCAAGCTGCCGTTGCGAGCGACTTGAAACGCCATACGTCCCTCGACGATGGCCCCCGGTTGCATGGCCGTCTTATCGATCACGACGGACATCTGCCGACGAGCCGTTTCCGCGAAGATCGTGGACGAAATGTTGTCACTCTGCGCCAGTGAGCCGTAAACAACGCTGGCCGCGTTCAACGAACCGCGGAACGAGCCGACGCCGCTGACACTGTTTCCGCCTGCTCGCACAATCGGTTGCGAAACGGCGTATTGGTCGATCCCGTCCTTGGTCGAGCCATCGGCTGATCCTGCGGCATCGATTGGTACGGTGGTCAGATTCAGCACGGTGAGCGGCGCAGTCGTGGGCAGCATTGTCACTTGAAACGTCGTTGCCGTGGTGGTTCCGGTATTGATGCGGGCCGAGGATGAAGTCTTCGTGAGGCCAGGATCATTGAAATTGAAACGGCCGACGCTTCCCAAGGCATCGACAAAAAACGTGTTTCCTTCACGGTCGGCGAATGGGAGTTGCGGACTGGAAAACAGTGTTTGGTCCGCATTCGATACACGCGGGATGCGCACCGTTCGAACCGTCGATGATGTGGGGAACGTCCCGTCCGTGGCTTGCAGTGCTCGAATCACGCTTTGCGGATCAATCTCGCGGATCGCACCAAACGGCGCGCTGCCGCCGCGACCGGGATCCACCATGAAGATCTTGTCGTCGTCTGGGCGACCCGGCGTTTCGTTTTCATCGACGGAAAGGAACAGCGCGTGTCCGTTGTTCGGACGGCTTTCGGCGGTCAGAGCATTATCCAGATCCCATTCGACCCACCGATCGACATTGCCCGAAATTCCGTCCCCCGGCCTCAGCAAATAGAGTCGGGCGGTACCACGATTCGAAGCGCTCCCACCATTATGGGCATCGGAGACGTAAATATATTGCTCTCCGGTGCGGTCATCGATAATCGTGCCAAGCCCATGCGGTTCGATGTTACTGGGGAATTCGATATTCGCCGTGGCGGGATCATCGACAGGCAGCGTGTGAATGATGGCCCGCCCTGTCCGCGAATTGATATTGGGATTGATGGTCCCGTCGAAGACTTGGTCGAAGTCGAATTCGATCAGTGTCCTAGAGTTTTCCACAGTCACCCACAGATGACCGCGGCCATCAACGAACGCGGCATGAGTTTCCTTGATTAAATCCGTGGCAACAGTCGGACTTCCTGCAACGGCGGGATTCACCAGGGTCGCCAAATCGACGGTGACAAGTTCGTTGGTCTGCAAGTCGAGGTACGACACTTGGCCGTTCGTGTCATTCGTTCCGGTCGTGCCCCCCGTGACATTCCGATAGACCGTCCAGACGCGTGGTGTGACGTGTGTGTCAAAATCGAAGAACGTGCCGTGTGGGTCCACCGCATTGGGCGTGGTGGTTCCGCCTGATAGGCTAATGTCATAAAGATTGAGTTGGCCTGTGGCCGTGTCGAGCTGTCCGAGGCGAGCACCATCTTCATTAGAGAACCAGAGAGTCTGGGTCGTCCGGTCAAAGGTGTGCTGCCACGGGCGAAGCCACGCGACCCGATCGTTGACAACTGCCGCGGTCGCCAGATCGGGGCTCAACGTCAGTCTGAATCTTGTCTCGCTTAACCTTTCTGACATGACAACCGTACTCGAAGAGCTTGTGGCACCCGTCCTCACAGTCAGTGCGAATTCGACTGGAATCTCACGGTCGACAATGATTGTGTTCAAAGTGCCGGTGGCCTCGGTCACGGTCGAGCCAAGAAAATACGTCTCCGAAAAGACCGGCGTGCTCGGCGCACTGAGCGTCGCCGTCATGAGCTGACGTGGCTCCAACTGCTCGACCTGCATCGGCACGGGAGCGGGGGCGTGGCTGCGACGCTTTCCGGTTTGGCGGCGTTCGATTTCGCGAGCAAAGCGTGAGAACACATTCTTCAGCATGGGTCGGCTTCCTTGCCTTCGAGGCACGCTTCATGTCGCTGTCTGCGACACGACTCAGGCGAGCCGCCTGAGCTACGAGTTGCGGCTCCGCCGCGTGGTTTCTTCACAGCCAGTCATCGGCCGTTGCCATCCGCAGAATGAGTAGCTTCGGCACAACGATCAGCCTCAACGGGAACCGCCCGTGCTACGCGACTTCCCTAGTCTCACTGCCTAGCCTCACTGCCTGGGCTATGTGACACAACTTCTTCGAAATAACGGCCAACAGCCAGTTGCAAACACCATTGGAAGTTTTTCAGTTGCATTGCGGCTCTGATTAATCCGACTGCCCACTCATCATTCTGCTGACTTCCGGCGAGCAGAGTGATGTGAGGGCGGAATAATGAGCACTCGCGGAATGCTTCCCCGCGGATTCAAAGTCGGCCGCGAATGAAACGCTCAATTCAATCAAATCGAATGGAGAGACCTTACCGGGAACTCCGATTCTACTGGTGCTAAGGATCGCGCCGATCTGGGTGCCACCGCGTGTGGATTTCTTGAGTCAATACCTCAAAGAAACTTCAGTGAGCACCGCTCGGACGATTTTGCGATTCGTGATTCCCGGGGGGGACAACATGTTGCAGTGCAATCGGCGCAAGCTCGGTGGAGTGGCGGCAGCATTGGCTACGATCTTGATCGTGGTCGCTCAGGTTCAGTCGCAACCGCCAGAGACGCCTCAGACAGATGCTCAAGCCGCGCTGGCCGCAAGACGTGGCAACGCACATTTGGCTCAAGCACGTTTGCTGAATTACCTCGAACTCGAGGACGCGGGCAGCGGAAAAGCCTCGCTCAGCGATAAGCCGACAGCCAGCGAGGCGGCCGAACCGAGCGATCTGATTGGTTCAGAACTGCTTCTCAACGAGGCGGTCATGGCCTATCAAGACGGCAAATATGAGGAAGCTTGGCGACAGCTTCAGCCGCTGGACCGAGCCGATCCCACTGTGGCCTACTATCGGGGACTGACACTCCAAGCACTCGGTCGCACCGAAGATGCGGCGGGTGAGTTTCAAGCCTCGGGCATCAAGTCGCCCAGCGACGAGCCTTGGCAGCCCACAATGTCCGCTCAGGCTTATCAAACGGGGATCGCCGCGGAACCAGCCGAAGCGCGGCCCTGGAATCTGACGTTGCTGACCGGCTTGGAATACGACTCAAACATTCGGCTGGCTCCGAACTTTGCCGGACTCGGTTCGGGAATCAAACGGAACGATGGCCGAGCGGTCGCCGCGCTCTTTGGTGACTATCAGCTTTGGAGTGGAGAGGCCGGCAACTTTGGTCTCTTAGGCTCCGTCTATCAGACGGGCCAGTTCCAGTTGAGCGAGTTCAATGTCACCAACTTCGCGGGTGGCTTCTATGCCAACAAGTCGCTGGGAGATCAGTGGCTCGTCGGCGTGAACTATCAACTCAATGAAACCTTGCTGGACGGCCAACAGTTCGCACTCGACCACCGCTTGGTTCCGAATCTCACCTATCTGACAGAGTGGGGACATACAACGGCTTACTATGAATTCAACGATATTGATTTGCGATCTCCCGCGCTCATCCCGGCCCAAGAGCGATCGGGAACGACCAACTCGGTCGGCGTGACTCAGGCGTTCTATCTCTTAGAAGGGGCAGGGCGTTTGTACTTCGGATATCGCTATGGAAAGACTCGCTCGGACGGATCGGACTTCGACTTCAACAGCAATATGCTGACCGCTCGCGTGGAAGTCCCGCTGGAGGAATTGAAGATCCCCTACCTCAATGATGTCGTCGTCGATGCCGAGTACCGCTTTTTCCGCGACCGCTACGACAACGCCAACAGCTTGGACTTCTTTGGGAACGCACGCCGCGACTACCGCAATGAAGTCCGCACCGGCCTGCAAAAATTCTTTTCCAAGAACGTCAGCGTTCGACTCGATTACACCTACACCGACAACCAATCGAATGTTGCGAATCTCTTTGGTGTCCATTTCTATGAATACAGTCGGCACGTCGTGAGTTCGCAATTGATCTATGATTTTTGAGCGGAGGGGAGTTCCCTGTCGTACCCCGACTCACCGAGTCGGGCGCTGTGCTTTTTGCCTCACATGTGTTTGCCATACATGTTGTGCCACCCGTTTGAAATGCTGAGCTGGCAAAAGATTGAGGTTAAAAAGATTGGATACAATATGATGTTAAGTCTTCTTCTGATCTAAGACTCCGCTTGGTAGCGGGCTAAGCCCGTGACAGAACACAAAGATACGAGGCAGACCGATTCGACAGGTGGAATCCGTATGTGCCAGGACTTTTTGCAACCATTTCCAGACCGTTAATCGGGGACATCGCATGACAACTTGGGCAATGATTCTCACGGTGGCCGTGACGGCGCAAGCCGGCGCGGAACAAAACGTCGGCTCGGTGGTCGGCGGTGTTGGAACGGTCTCCGTCAGCAATGAGGCCGGAGCGACTCGTGGTGGCACCACCGCGACGACCTTACAAGCGGGCGACACCATCACCACGGGAGCGGGCGGTTCGTCGCTTGTTTCGCTCCGATCGAAGGTCTCGGTGTATGTCGGGGGACAGACGCAGCTCCGGTTGCAGACGCCGCCAGCGGGACTGCAGTTGGTGCAGGCTCGCGGCGAGATTCGCGTCGTCAGCAACAACGCGGACGGCGTGACGATCCTGACATCCGCCGTCGAGGCTCGCATGAAGCGGGGCATCTTGCGTGTCGGGATCATTCCCGCCGGCATTCGCTTCTGGGCCGAGAAGGGGACGGCGGAACTCACCAGTCGCGAGCAACAGGCCGCGCGGCAACGTCGTTCGCTCATTCAAGTGGTGAGTTTCAAATCCGCGGAATTGCAAGACGCGGCCACGATCACGCTCAAAGAGGGGCAACAGATTCTGTATGTTCTCGGCAAAGGTTTTGATCCCCCCGTCGATGGCAAGCAAGAAGATTGGACGATCGATCCGCAGCAGTTGATGGTCGCGATTGGACAAGCACGATCCCAAGCGACCCGCTCGGCCGATGCGGCCAATCCTGCTGGCGATCAAGGGGACGGCACGGGATCGAATACTCAGAACACGCAAGCCTCGACGACGGCGGGTGTCAATTTCTCACTGGGCAATTCGCTGGCCTCTTCGGCCGCGAGCAGTGGCGGAGGAATCTTCACCGATGCCAATCAAAACACCCTCTCCGGCCGATTGACCGCGCCGTTCCGAGGTCTTGCCGCCGGGACCGCCTTTCCCGGAAACATCAACTTGGTGACCGCCGAGCAAACCTACACATTCAGTGACGTGCGGCTCAACATGGCCGAGAGCACTGGCTTGACGGCTCCGATGGTCGCCAAAGAGTTTTGGTCGATCGGCTTGGGGAGCACTGCGAATCAGGGACAGATCACGACCGGCATCGGCACAGGAACGTCCGCCAGCCCCGATTTGATCCGCATTCCGCAGTTTGATTCGTATCTCGTGCGTTTGGATCAATTTGGTGTCGCGGACCCGGCCAGTCCGACCGCGATCGGGAATCTTGACTTCGCCGTCACCGGGTTAGCCGGCAACACGCCGTTCAATCCCGAAATCGTGGGAGCGACGGCACTGACCGACACGCGCGGGCCGAGCCAAATCAATGACCGCGCCACGTTCGCCTTGGGAGAATTCTCGGTCAGTCAGCAGGTCAATCCGCAGGGCAACCGGCCGCAAATCGGCATGAGACGCAGCGACCAGGATCGCAAGATCGTCAAGGACGCGAACGGCAACGACAACTTGGATCAAGTCACACCCAACGCGGATGTCGTGGCCTTCGACGATGTGGCCGAACCGCGGTTCTTTCCGCAAGTTCCCACCGTCAAGACTCCGGGGATCGGAGCCAACGGGCTGAACAATGTTCCGAGGTACTCGACCTCAGACAATCTCCGCCGCGCCGCGTTCACCACGCTGACCGCCGAGAAACTAAAGAGCTTTGCCGGCCGCACCGGTCAGACGCGCTTCGTCATCGACGGCAAGATCGTCGATATCACCGGGTATCGCGGCAGGTAGCCGCCGTCTGTTGTGATGCACGCGGCTCGCGTACGTCGCTCCAAGAGAATGAAGACTGAGAGCCTCAACCGTGAGTTCGCCTCACAAGGTGAGTGCCATTAGGCACTAGCCGCCGTGTGGAGCATTCGGGTCGCCAACGCGGAACCGTGATGGCCATGTCGTGCGGTCATTTCCGATTCCGCGTTTCGGACTTAGACTCCCCGCCTCACGAAGGAGTTCGCATGTCTGACATCTCGTCCGCGGCCAGTGTCTTGCCGCATGATCCTCGGCTGATCCCGCACACACCCGAATGGTACGCTCGACTCAAGGAGACGCTCGGCGAAGCGGCGTGTCGGCAGTTGGGTTTATTCGTCATCCCTCCCGAATGGGTGTTGTCGGTCGTCATCCCGATCTACAACGAGAAGGCGTACTGGCGAGCGTTGGTAGAGCGCGTGCGAGCCGTGCCGATCCGCAAAGAGATCGTGCTGATCGACGACTTCAGCCGCGACGGCACGCGCGAGCAGTTGCAACAGTTTCAGGCCGAACTCTCCACTCTGCCGACCGATCCCTGGAACAGTTTTCAATTTGTCTATCACGAGAAGAACCGAGGCAAAGGGGCGGCCGTGCGCACCGGCTTTCAAGCGGCTCGTGGCGACGTCGTGCTCGTCCAAGACGCGGACTTGGAATACAACCCGGACGAGTATCCGCGACTGCTCGGCCCGATTGTTTCCGGTCAGGCCGATGTCGTGTTTGGCAGCCGATTCCTCGGCGATCAGCCGCATCGAGTGCTCTATTTCTGGCATTACCTCGCCAACAAATGCCTGACGACGCTGTCGAATTGCTTCACCAATCTCAACCTGACCGACATGGAGACCTGCTACAAAGTTTTCACGCGCGAGGTCATTCAGCAGATCGCGCCGAAGCTGCGGCAGGATCGCTTCGGGTTCGAGCCGGAGATCACCGCGAAAGTCGCGCGCCGCCGCTACCGAGTCTTCGAGTTGTCGATCAGCTACTCCGGCCGAACTTACGAGCAAGGCAAACACATCGGCTGGAAAGACGGGATCAAGGCTCTGTACTGCATCGTCCGCTACGGGCTGTGCGACTAACACGACTGCGCACCTTAGTAGCCGCGTTCGCCAGAACGCGGGGTGTTCAAGCCCGCG
>JBJXEX010000285.1:0-9068 GCA_046156195.1 Planctomycetaceae bacterium
TCCATGCTGACCTCCCAAAGGTTCTCCATTTCCCCCCATCGCGCTCAGCTTAAACCAGAAATCTCGTTTTCTCCTATTGACGTTTTCCGACCGCTATCAAAACAACAAAACCTGGGATGCACCCCGCGTCTTGAGTCGCTCAGAATCGCTCTGGACACGTTTGCGAGAAAGCGTCTACCACTCCGCCCGACGACTTTTCAGGGAGGGGGAATATGATGCGTAAGGATTGTTGGTTCGTGTTATCGGGGATGTTGTGTCTGTTTGCGACTGGCTGTTTCAGTCACGGCCCCTATGGCCATCCGGGAGCCTATCTACCTCCCAGCACGGCGATGGTTCCGCAACCTTATGGAATGGTTCAAACACCGCCAGGTACTGCTTGGGTTCCCGCCAGTCCAACGAGTCCGGCGGGAACAAGTTCCGTGTCCGCCCCCGAACCCGCGCGTCGAGCTGCCCCCACTTCGTTCGGGGACGACAGCGAGTTGGACTCAAACAATGCCGTGCCGACGCCAACGGATCTCAAGAAGACTCCGCTCCCCGTCGTCGATCCGACGAACATGGACGAAGACGCCTCGATCGAACGGCCTGGAGTCAGAACGAGCCAACGCTCTCGTCCACAACCGCTCATTGACGATGAGTTCGCTGACGAATCGGAACCCGACGGATCGGAGCCGGTGCTCGCCGCCGACGAATTCAAGCTACCGACCGCGAACAGCCGATCGGCCAACTTCAACACGCAAGTCCGATCGAACAACGTCGTCCCTGCTGGAGCGAACAATGTCGTCCCCGCCGCCGCGGTCAACGACAAATATGGCTATGACTCCGAAAGCTACTCGTGGCTCAAAGGAGTCATTGAGTTCGATACCAAGCGGAAAGTCTGGCATCTGACCTACAGCCAGAATCCCGATGACACCGACCAATTCGGCGGCGAAGTGACGCTCAAAAACACCGCCGACTTCAAATACCTCCGCAGTGGCGAGATGGTCCGGGTCGAAGGTCAATTCGATCCGCAAGAAGTCGATCGGCTGGGCAAGCCGGTCTATGACGTGGAGCGAATGATTCGCAACGTGAAACGCTAATGTTTAACCGCTACGCCAACGGCGTGCGCGCCGGTCGTTTCGGCCGCTCGTCCACGCCGGCGCGCACGCCGTTGGCGTAGCGGTTAAACATCTCACACAGGCCGCGAGACCGATCAACGCCGTCGAGTCATCCGATTGTCTGAAGGAGTCATCATGGATTTGCGAGTTGTCAGCACGTCGGTGCGTGAGGTGGAAGCGGATTGGTTGGTGGTCGGTGTTCCCGAAGCAGGTGAGTGGTCTAACGAACTGATTGCGTTGGACAATGCGTTGCTGGGACAGCTCAGCCGGTTGCGTGAGGCGGGAGATCTGACGGGCAAGCTCGCGGAACTGCTGACCCTCCCCGATACGCCGACTCTGAAGTCGCGGCGACTGTTGTTAGTCGGACTCGGTTCGCTGGCAGACCTGTCGGTGGCACGCTGGGACAAGGCGGCCATGACGGCCGCGCGACACGTCTCGACGAAGGCCGATCTGAGCATCGCTCTGTGCGTGCCGGAACAGCTCGGCTCCTTGCCGCGCGAGCGTGCGGTGGAGATCGCCGCGACGGCGTTGATCGTCGGCGCGCATGGACAAGACTTATATAAGACTGAGCGAGCACGGTTTTCATTCGCCACCGCACAGATTGTGTTGCCATCCAGCAACGATGTTATGGCGGCGTCCGCAGCTTGCGAGCGTGGTCGCATCCTCGGCGAGGCGATCAATCTGACACGCGAGTTGGTCAATCGGCCGCCGCAAGACATTCATCCCGAATCCTTCGCCGCTCGCGCTCAAGAGGAGTCCTCCAAGTGTGGGCTGACGTGCCGAGTCTTCGATGAAAAAGAACTCGCCGCCGAACGCTTCGGCTCACTACTGGCGGTTGCGAAAGGGAGCGATCGCCCGGCTCGCATGGTCGTGCTCGAACATCGTGCCGGTCCCGCGAACTCGCCGACGCTGGCGTTCGTCGGCAAGGGAGTCACTTTCGACAGCGGCGGCTTATCGATTAAGCCGACCGACGGCATGTTGACCATGAAGTGCGACATGGCCGGAGCGGCCACCGTGCTCGGCGCGATGACCGCCATCGCGCGGCTCAAGCTGCCGGTCAATGTCATTGGCTACGCGGGCTTGGTTGAGAACATGCTCGGAGCTCAAGCCTACAAACTGGGGGATGTGCTGACCGCTCGCAACGGCGTGACGATCGAAGTGCATAACACTGACGCCGAAGGTCGGTTGGTGATCAACGATGTTCTCAGCTACGCCGTCGATCACGGAGCCGACCGGCTCATCGACCTCGCCACGCTGACCGGAGCGTGTGTCGTTGCGCTGGGAGAAGACGTTGCCGGAGCGTTCTCGAACAACCAAGCGTGGTGCGACGAGGTGCTCGCGGGTGCGAAAGCGGCCGGTGAAGATTTGTGGCAACTGCCGATGTTCGACGCTTACAACGAACTGCTGAAAAGCGATGTCGCCGACTGCAAGAACGTCGGCGGTCGCTGGGGCGGAGCGATCACTGCCGCGAAGTTTTTGGAAAAATTCGTCGGCGGAAAACCGTGGGTCCACCTCGACATCGCCGGTCCCGCCTTCGCCTCCGCCAGCAAAGGGCATCGCGAAGGGGGAGGAACCGGTTGCTTTGTACGGACGCTGGTTGAGATTGCCGCGACGACCGCGACTTAGAAAGTAGTAGGCACATTCCATGTGCCGTCAGTCTGGAAATTGCGGACGGCACATGGAATGTGCCTGCTACTGCGCCGGCAAAGTGAGCCGAACGCGCTAGCGTCGGGCGATTCGCCGTCAGCCCGTCAGCCGCTGAGGCCCGTGGCTAGCGCCATCGGCTCACAAAGTCAGCGCCATTGGGCTGACGCCGCTCCGGTCGCCTTACCTGGCGAGCGAGCGCACCGCACGCATTTCGGAGACATTGTTCTCTTCGGCTGTGTCGTTCGGATCGGCAGTCGCAGCGGCGAGCTTGTCGAGGTACTCGCGGAGGTAGTTCACGGTCTCATCGACCGTGTCGGCTTGAATGAGCATCAGCTCGCCGGGACGCTGCGTGGACAGCGCTCGCTCGACCGCTTTGACGGCTCCGTTGATCTCTTCAATTTGCTGTGTGCGACGGGTCGAGGCATCCACCGACTCGATGCCTTGGCGGAACAGGCGGATGATCTCGCCGGGGGGACGGCCACGGAGGTAGTGGTCTTCGTAGAGGATCACTCGGTCAAACGATTCGCCCAAAAGTTGGCCTTGGCGGTGCATGTCGCAATCGCGGCGGTCGCCGGCGGTCGAGTAGACGCAGGTCCGTTGCGTGTGCGGGTAGTTCTTGAGGGCGTCGATCAGAGCCAGCAGCGCAGAGCTGTTGTGTCCGTAATCGACGATGACCGTGCCGCCGCGAATCTTCAGCACGTTGAAGCGACCGGGTGACGCTTCGAGGTTGGCGGCGAACGTATCGACACGCGCGACGATGACGTCGTTCGGGATGTTCAAGGCCCAAGCGGCGGCGATCGCGCACAGTGAATTCTCGACTTGGAAACCAATCTTGCCGTTGTGAGTCAGCGGGATGCGGTCCAGCGAGATCAATGGTTCTTCACGCAAGCCCTCGGACAGCACGACGTGATTCTCTTTCACGAAGATGGCTTGGCCCCCTTTCTGGCGGTGTTCCAGAATGACGGGGTGCTGGCCGTCGATCGCGAAGAAGATCACTTTGCCTTTGCATTTGGGGGCCATCGCAACTGTGTGCGGATCGGTGGCGTTGAGCACGGCGTGGCCCGTGGGTGGCACGACATCGACGATGACTCGCTTCACCTTGGCCAGCTTTTCGAGCGACTCGATATCGGACAGGCCGAGGTGATCTCCCTCGCCGATGTTCGTGACGACGGCGACATCGCATCTGTCGAAGCCCAGCCCGGCTCGCAGGATGCCTCCGCGAGCGGTCTCCAACACGGCCATTTCGACTTCCGGGTTCATCAGCACGTTGCGAGCACTGAGCGGGCCGCTGCAATCGCCGTTGTCGATGCGGCGATCGTCGATGTAGATGCCGTCGGTGCAGGTGTGAGCGACGGTTGCTCCGGTCCCTTTGAGAATGTGAGCGGTGAATCGCGTGGTGGTCGTTTTTCCGTTCACGCCCGTGACGGCGACGATCGGGATGCGACCGTTGTCACCTTCGGGGAAGAGCGTGCCGATGATCGCCTCGCCAACGGGCCGGGGCTGACCGGAACTCGGTGCGAGGTGCATTCGCAATCCGGGAGCCGCGTTGACTTCGACAATCGCACCGGTGCCCGGTTCACACGGTTGGCTGATGTCGATGGCGACCACGTCGATGCCAGCAACATCGAGTCCGACCATGCGAGAGGCTTCGATCGCGCGAGCTTGCCATTCGGGATGCACTTTGTCGGTGACATCAACGGCCGTGCCGCCGGTGCTAAGGTTCGCGTTGCGACGGATCAGGATTCTCTGATTGAGCGCCGGGACCGAATCGGCCGTGACCCCTTGTTCTTTGAGCACAACCTGTGCGGCGTCGTTGATGTGAATTTTGCTCAGCACCGTCCCGTGATGCTCACCGCGGCGCGGGTCTTGATTGACGATGTCGATGAGCTGCTGAATCGTGTGGACGCCGTCGCCGATCACGTTCGCCGGTTCTCGCCGAGCCGCGGCGATCAGCTCGCCACCGATCACCAGCAATCGGTAATCGCAACCGGGAATGTACTTCTCGACGATGACCGACGAGCTTTCCTCGTAAGCGATCTCGTAAGCCCTGATGACTTGCTCTTTGGTCGAGAGGTTCGTGGTGACGCCGCGACCTTGATTGCCATCTTGAGGTTTGACGACGACGGGGACGCCGATTTCTTCGGCCGCTTCCCAAGCATCATCAGCGGACTCGACCGGCCGGCCTTCGGGGACCGGGACGCCGATGCCCGACAAAAGTTCGCGAGTCAGGTTTTTGTCTTGAGCGATCGACTCGGCGATTGCGGTGGTGCGGTCGGTCTCAGAGGCCAGGATTCGCCGCTGCTTCGAGCCGAATCCGAATTGAATCAGACTTCCCTTATTCAGTCGGCGGTACGGGATGCCGCGCTTCAGAGCGGCGTTGACGATCGCCTTTGTGCTGGGGCCGAGACCAATGTCTTGGGCCAATTCCTTGAGCTTCTCAACGGCGGCGGTGACATCGAAGTCGCGGCCTTCGGCGGCGGCGAGGATCAGCTCGCGAGCGATCTTGATGGTCTCGCGGCAGACATCCTCTTCGATGTACTCGATGGCGACTTTGTAGACGCCATCTTCATTGGTCTCGCGAGCACGGCCGAAGCCGACCGTGTGACCGGCCAGCGTCTGCAACTCGATGGAGACGTGCTCCAGAGTGTGAGCGAGATAGGTTCCACGCCGCAGCCGCTGAAAGAATCCGGCCCGCTCACCTACGCTGCAACGATGTTCGATCATCGTCGGGAGCCAGGTCATCAACCGGTCGTTGAAGCCGGGAATTTCTTCGGAGGACTGGTCTTTGTACTTACCCAGGTCCACCCAGACTTCCAAGACTTGAAAATTTGCCCAAATGTTCGGACCACGCAGAGCCTGAACTTTTCTGAATTCCATGATGCCTATGCTCGGCCCCGTCAGTGAGGCCAATCTTGTGGAGAGAATCGAAATATGGAAGGGGGGAAGGCGGGTTTGAAAAGCAACAACACTCTATCGGCAGGCGGGTGGCAAAGCTTGCTGGGTTCGCAATGCGGCCGCGCTGCAATTCACCGAGGGAACCTCGCACCACCTTGCGCAGAGGCAGCGAGGACTTAAGGGGACTCCGTTCCAGGGAGCCATCATCACGAGGGACGAGATGCTGGTGTGCGAATCAGCCGCGAGACGAGGATCGCGAGGGACTGAATCGTCCAACCAAGTTCGCGAGATTCCAGCCGTGGGAAGAGTTTGGAGGGAAGCTGCGTGTACCGGTCGGACTCGTGCAGGCAGGTCGTGGGGGAGGCGAGCGAATCGCTCGGGAGGGATAAGACCTTGAGACCTTTCAGAGCCAACCACTCGGCGTCAATGCCGTGAGACTTGGCAGAAAAAACGTCGGCTGGCCACCCTGCCGCCAACGCCATTCATCAACGGGGCGAGATTAAATCAATCTCCCCTCAAAATTTGCAATCCCCGACTTGGAATTTTCCTGACGGCAAAATCAGAAACCAATTTGACTGACGCCCCCCACTCGCCTGTCTCCATCGCGACCGCGCGGGGTATAAGGCGAGCGGCAACAGATTCGTCACCCGAAGCACCAGTTCTGAAGTTGTGCAGCTTTTGAATTGGCCCATCCGGCTTGGGGTCTCACCTAATCGCCGCGTTTTTACGATCCAATTCGTCTGTAGTTCTCTGACTCAGGAGCCATTCGCATGGAACCACTTCGCCGAGCCGTCGCTTGTCACTGTCTTCCCGCTCCGATTCGCCGGTCCATTCGTTCCGCCGTTGAGATGGGAGCGTCCGGCATTCAGTTCGACGTCCGCCAGGAATTGCGGCCCGCCGATTTATCCGACAGCGGGCGACGTCAGTTGAGGCATGACTTGGAGATCGAAGGTCTGACGATTTCGTCGCTGAGCTTTCCGACTCGACGCAGCCTGTATGACCCCGAGCAACTTGAAGCTCGCGTTTCGGGACTGAAGCAGGCATTGGACTTTGCCTATCAGCTTCGCGTACCGACCGTCGTCGCACGCATCGGAGCGATCCCGCAGGACAAGGAATCGGTCGCTTGGAAATCGTTGATCGAGGTGCTCAACGATGTTGCTCGGCACGCCAATCGAGTCGGAGCGACACTGGCCATCACGCCGACTCGCGATTCCGCCGCGGAGCTCAATGGCTTGATCGCACAGGTGAAGGACGGGCTTGTCGGAATCAACTTTGATCCCGCCGTCTTCGCGATGTGCGGCCACGACGCAGTCGCCGCATATCGCGAGTTGCACACGCACGTTCTTCACATCACCGGACGAGACGGAGTGCGAGACATCGACGGCACCGGCCAAGAGGTGGCCCTCGGACGAGGAGATGTCGATTGGCCGGAACTCCTCGCGCTGCTGAACGAGTCGGGCTATCGTGGCTGGATCACCGTCGATCGCTCACACGGCGACGATTTGACTCGCGCTGCCGAACGGGCGCTGACTTACCTCAAGAACGTGATCGCGTCGTAGCCGCGTTCGCCAGAACGCGGGCGATCACGCACACGCCCGCACTCTGGCGAGTGCGGCGACAACGTGCGGCTACAACGTGCGGCTACGGCCGCTTCACGAAGTCTTCTTCCAATGACATCGAGACCCGTCGAACGTACTCGCCGTACTGTTGATCGAGATCCGCGAAATCGACCCCCGTCAACTTTTCCAGTGAGTCCGGCCGACGACCGGTCTCCGCTTGCTGATAGAGCTGGCGGATGTGTTCGATCAAGTCGTCGCGATAGCGGCCACCCTCGTAGTGCATGAAGAAGTGAGCCAGTCCCGACGCTTGGCTGTAATTGTTTTCGATCTGTGGATGAGCCTGAAAAGCGTCCTTGCCCATCGCGGTGAACTCCGCCAGCGGCAGGTAATAGCGGTCCACGATTTTCCGATACCGAGCGGCGATGAATCGCTCGCAGCGCGGATCGCCGAGACTCACTTCGCCGTCCTTCACCCGAAACGATTCGATGTAACAGGCGATTCCCTCGATCAGCCAAAAGTTCTCCTCCTTGGCAATCACGGGGCTAGGTCTGAGGTTCGCCGCGAGCAACTGATGCGTCGCCTCGTGGTACAGCGTCGGCTCGGCGGGAGCTTGCGGATTGTGAAAGCTGTAGACCGTCATGTCGTCCGTGTCGTACAGGCCGTTCGTGATCTTGATGACCTCTCCGTACTTGCCTCGCAGCCGAGCGACGTACTCGGCCTTCGACCGAAAGAAATGAATCTGGAACGGCTTCGCGACCGATCGTGCCGCCGCGGCCGGGCTGTCGAACAGCAATTGAATCCGCTTCGAGTCATTGAAGAAGCCGGCAAACGTCTGCTCGAAGAATCGTTGAAACTCCTCCAGCGATGAGGCCAACGCCACTCCCTCTTCCAAGCTGAGATTCGTCTTGAGCAAATAGTGCTCGGTACGAATCTCCCAGCCCTTGCTGAAGTCTTGACGGAGTTGGGCGTCCAGCGCCGCCGGAACCCAGCGGCTACCGTTGAGTCGCTCGCCGTTTTGATAACGAGCGACATGTGCTCCGGGCAGCCAGCCCCATTGATCCGTCCAA
This sequence comes from Planctomycetaceae bacterium, assembly GCA_046156195.1. Lineage (GTDB taxonomy): Bacteria > Planctomycetota > Planctomycetia > Planctomycetales > Planctomycetaceae > SXKJ01. The sequence goes on from JBJXEX010000285.1 coordinate 8,263, forward strand.
ACTTCGTTCTTCTTGAGCTTGCTCGCCTCAAACGGCGAGACCCATTCCTCCTTGTGTCGGACGAAGCCCAGCAGCCGCCGCGCTCGTGGATGATCGGGATCGTGAAACGCCACCTCGCGAATCAATTGATACGCCGAGCTAGGGAGTCCCGCCTTCGCCGCTTGTGTGGCGAACTTGTCCAGCTCGGCCGCGTAGGCTTTGCGATGTGTCCGCAATTCCGCCTGCCACGAGAAGCCCCCATCGGGATCGACGGGAATTGTCGGCTGCACTTGCCGAGGCAACGGCTCGAACCGCAGCACATCGGGATCAACCGGCTCGGCAATCTGGCGGATTCGGGGCGCGATCGCTCTCAGCCCGTTGGCCTCACAAGTCTGAGCGATCCGTTCGAGATCATCCGCGAACAACTGATGCGCGTCGTGATGCAGAGTTTGCAGATTGGCGAGCGCGCGTTCGGTCCTGCTCGACTTCGCCGCCCAGGCGATTGGCGTTGTGAGCAGCCCAACCAACAACGCCACGATTGCCAACACGAAAGCTCGTGTCGGGATCGCCAAAGAACACCGCAGGCGTGGCTGTCGTCCGCTCATGGCGGGACTATTGCAAACTTTTTCCGCCGTGGCGATGCGAATTAGAGTTCCGGGGTATCGCTCAGGGGTCAGGCACTTCGGAATTTCGGAATTGGCCTCGGCCGAAGACGAATGTTGATAAACGGACTACAAAAACCGCTCTGATAAATCCACGGCAAGAGGCATAAACATGAATCCAAATCGCATATTGAGATTTTGTTCGGTTTGATCATGATATAGACG
>JBJXEX010000294.1:0-4370 GCA_046156195.1 Planctomycetaceae bacterium
CGAGGTTCATGTGGGCCAATCGCCAGGTGGTCGGGTTGGACTCCTGGCCGAAGATGGAGACGTCGGTCTTGTTGCCGCCGTGGGCTTCGGCAAACTTTTCGGACTGGACGAACATGCCGCCGGAGCCACAGGCCGGGTCGTAGACGCGGCCGGCGTATGGTTCGAGCATCTCGACCAGCACGCGGACGTCGGAACGTGGTCGGTTGTTTGGTCGTTCAAGCATCGGTGCGTCTCCGGCGTTTCGGTGGATTCACCGAGGTGTTCGATTGGGATGGTTCCGATTGCTTCTTGGCCGAGTCGCGGATGGTGTGAAAGCCCATTTCTCTTTTCGGTGGATCGGGCGGTGCCATGAGTTGCCGCATTGCGGCGACGAGTTGTTTGATCGCTTCGTCGTGGCTGCCGACTTTGCGTTCAAGTTGATCGAGCTTGCCGGCCAATTCCTTGTGTGCCAGCACCAATTGCCGCAGCTTCACGAACGCTCGCACGACGAACACGCACGCTGACTTCGACCGCTCGCGGCGAGTTGAGCACGCTGGCCGCCATGACGACGCCGTGCTCGGTGAAGACGTAGGGCAGGAACCGAATGTTGCGTTTGGATGCGGTCACAATTTGTAACCGCATCCCAGCGACTTCCTCGGAAGTCAGTTGGAACAAAAAGTCAGCGGGGAAACGGTCGATGTTTCTCCGAACGGCCTGATTCAACGCTTTGGTCGAAGCCCCGTACAACGCCGCCAAATCGCTATCGAGCACCACCTTCTGGCCGCGAATCTCGTGGATCAGCGGTTCGATTTGGTCAACCAGAATGAGCTTCGTTTCGTCGGTCACGGCATTCTCCTCGTGAGCGGTTCGGCGATGCGGTCGCAAATTGCGACCACCTTCGAGTGTTCAGTCATCATCGCCAGCCACCGAGTTGTCGAGTAGGGCACCCGTAGACCGCGATGTCGCTGATCCGTCCCGCTTTTTTCTTGGTCGGTGTGGCCCTGGATGGCCCAGTGGATCTTGTTCTGCACGGTCTGGAAGAAGAGTTTGGAGGCTTCTGTCTTGGGGTCGTAGTCTTCGCTGAGGGCATAGATGTCGAGCACTTTTCGCCAGAAGACCCGCTCGGACGAGCGGATGTCACGAATGCGTTCGAGCAGTTCCCCTCGGTTTGAACTGTCAAGTATTCCTTGACGGTTCCGTCGCGAAGCAGTTCGCCCTCGTCAAAGACATTCTGGATGTGCAGGCTGACGTTCTGCTTGGTGGTTTGGAACAGCTCCGCCATGTCGCGCTGGGAGAGCCAGACGGTATCGCGCTCGAATCGGACCTGAACGCGAGTGTGGCCGTCTTCGGTCTGGTAGATCAGGAACTCGCCCTGTGGCGCGGGCAGGTTTGCATCATGACTCATGTTCGACTCTCCGGAGTTGAGTTCGGATCACCGCCGCCAGCCGTTCGCCTTTGGATGAAGTTCTGAATCCAGGTGTAGTTGGCGTTGCCGACGGGCGGATCGCCGAAGGTCCTGCGTTTGTCGCCGCGCAGGAGTGGGCCGGAGTCATCGGAAACGTTGAACGGCGGATTGGCGAGGACGAAGTCGGCCTTGAGATCGGGATGGGCGTCGCGCAGGAACGTGTCGGCGGGCGCGGGGCCGAGGTTCGCCTCAATGCTGTGGATGGCGAGGTTCATGTGGGCCAATCGCCAGGTGGTCGGGTTGGACTCCTGGCCGAAGATCGAGACGTCGGTCTTGTTGCCGCCGTGGGCTTCGGCGAACTTTTCGGACTGGACGAACATGCCGCCGGAACCGCAGGCGGGGTCGTAGACGCGACCGGCGTAGGGTTCGAGCATCTCGACCAGCACGCGGACGACGGAGCGCGGCGTGTAGAACTCGCCGCCGAGCTTCCCTTCGGCAGCGGCGAATTTTCCCAGAAAGTATTCGTAGACCCGGCCGAGCGTGTCGCGGGCCTTGTCGCGCGAGCCTTTGAAGCCGATGCCGGCGATGAGATTGATCAGCTCGGCCATCTTCACCGGGTCGATGCCGCGGCGGGCGTAGTCGCGCGGGAGTTTTGATTTGAGGTTCAGGTTGTCGCGCGCGACGGCGAGGATGGCGTCGTCGATCAGCGTGGCGATGTCGGGGCGGGTCGCCTGGTTCTGCAGGTTGGGCCAGCGCGACTCGGGCGGAACCCAGAAGACTCGCTCGGCGGTGTACTCGTCGCGGGATTCGAGGAGCTTTTCGAGTTGCTTGCCCTTGATGCCGTCCTTGGTCAGTTCGGCTTCCAGTTCGTCGCGGCGGGACTGGAAGCTGTCGGAGATGTATTTGAGGAAGAGCAGGCCGAGGACGACGTGCTTGTACTCGGCGGCATCGACCTGGCCGCGAAGAGCGTCGGCGGCCTTCCAGAGGGTGTCGGCGTAGGAGAGGTCGGAGACGTTTTCGTTGGTCATGCTTGGAGTCCGGGGGTGAAGACGCGGCTGTGCTTGGCGAGTTCGTCGATCGTGGCGAAGCCGGGTGACAACGTATGGTAGCAGGCGAAGGCGAGCGTCATTCGTCCTTCTCCTTCCGGCGTTTGGGCCGCTTGGGTGTTTTCTTCACTTCACCTTCGATCTTCTTCAGCTCGTCGATGGCGTCCTGGAAGTGTTGATCGACCGGCTGCGGGAGTGCGGCTTGTGCAACGCGGAACGTGTCGTATTCGGCCTCGGCCTTCAGCCGGGCGGTGTCGTGCGAGATTTTGCCGGCGTGGGCGAGGATGTCGCGGTCGTTGATGGTGAGGAAACTGTCCAGTTTGCTAATCCGGTTCGCCATCTTCATCGGGATGCGGCGCATCGCCTGGCCAGTGGCAAAGACGAGGTATTGCTCCACCTGATTGTTCAGCGCGGCCAGTTCGTCCTCCGACAGGAAGTTCTTGGCAATGGCCACATCTTCCGTCCGCACCTTGCGACCTCAAAGATTCGACCTCGTCGCTGGTGAGTCGGAATAAGAAGTCTTCGGGAAACCGTGCGAGGTTGCGTCGAACCTGTTCGTTCAATCGTTTGGTTGAAACGCCGTACAACGCCGCCAAATCGCGATCGAGTACCACTTTCTGGCCGCGAATCTCGTGGATCAGCGGTTCGATTTGGCCTTCTTCGCTGATTGATCGTAGGACTTCCACCAGTCCGGTCCTTCGGCTTCGATTTCGGTGTTGAGTTTGACGAGGGCGGTTTTCATCTCTGCAAACTTCGCCGGCTGGGACGCGCTGAGGTCGGTCTTCTCCTGCGGATCGGCTTTGAGGTTGTACAGCTCAAACTGTGTGAGCGGTTCGTCGGCGAGGATCTTCCAGTCGCCGATTCGCATGGCCGTCTTCAGTGGACCGGGTGCGATGACGCAGCGCCAGTAAAGTGGGCGTGTACGTTCAACCGCTCGGCCTTCGAGCGCGGACAGGAGATTGCCGCCGTCCAACACGCGGTCTGTCGGCAACTTCGCTCCGGCGATACCGACGGCCGTGACGAAAATGTCCGAGCCGATCACCGGCACATCGCTCGTCGTTCCGGGCTGAGCTTTGCCCGGCCAGCGGACGATGCCGGGGACGCGGATGCCTCCTTCATAAACGGCTCGCTTGCGACCGCGCAGGCCGCCTGTCGAGCCGCGGCCGGGTGATTTAATGCCGTCTCCTTCGGGGCCGTTGTCGGAGGTGAAGAAGACAACCGTGTTGTCCGCGAGGTTCAGCTCGTCGAGTGTCCGCATCAGTTTTCCGAACGCATGATCGAGTTGCGTGACGTTGGCGTGATGCTCGCGCTGCACGTCGTCGGTCAGGTCGGGGTACTTGGCTTTGAACTCGGGCGAAGACTTGATCGGGTAGTGCGGTTCGTGAGTCCACACCGACAACAAAAACGGTTTTGATTTGTCGCGATGCTGCTTCAGCCAGGTGGTCGCCTCATCGACGATCAGAGCCGAGGAATAGCCTTCGAGCTTGTCGACCGGCTGGCCGTTGCGGACGAAGTTGCTGGGATTCTCGTGGCTGCGAGCGGCGTTGTTCTGCGTCGCCAGCCACCAGTCGTAGCCGTGATCGTTCGGCTGCGGCTGCGTCGGCTTGTTGAAGTGTCCGTTGAGATGCCACTTGCCGACATGACACGTCCCATAGCCGCGTTCCTTGAGCAGCTTCGGCAGTGCGATCTCGCTGGTCCGCAGATGAATCTCGCGACCTTCGGGAATCCAGGTGAAGACCTCGTTCCGATACGGCGTCCGCCCGGTGAGGATCGCCGACCGCGACGGACTGCACACCGCGCTCGCCGCATAACACTGAGTCAACCGCGTCCCTAGGCTGTTGAAAATTCGCCATTGACTGGGCGGATATTTCACGCTGGTTCTGTGCCGGGCACGAGGTCGTTGAGGAGGTGCTGGAACGCCAGTTTGGTGTGCTGAAACG
>JBJXEX010000305.1:0-5217 GCA_046156195.1 Planctomycetaceae bacterium
ATCCGCAATACGAGTACCAACACAATCGAATGGCATTGCCCGCCGAACACTATCCCCATCTTTGGACAGAAAATGGCACATGTCAAAATACGCATGTGCCTGCAACTTCGTCAAATCACCCACCCACACGAGCATCTCGTGATAGGGATCGTCGAGCAGCGCAAATGATGTCTCGTCGCTCAGAACGACAATCACCCGCGCAAACTTCGAATCAAGGAGAAATTCCATGATTTAATCAATGCAGTTCTCGATTGTGTTGTTGTTTGCCCTTGAGTCTACTTTGACTACAATTGTGGGCAGCCACAACGGCTCGGATTTCTTGCGCATCTCAATCGCCATGCATAACACTTCACCGATCTGAGACGCAATCTGCACCCGAAAGTCCGGAGCACCAAGCCAAATCGTCAGTGCCTTTGCGAAATCGACGCCATTTTTTACACTGATTTCAATCACACCGCGATCATCTTTGAGTGCGTTGTTCACGGCAGCCAACTGGCCGGAGCCGAGTGGGCCACCGATGACACATACCTTCTTCACCTTCTCTCGGAGATACCCCTTGATTTTCGCATTGACATCGTCACGGGCTACGAACACGTCAGTGTCGAACTCATCAGGCCCATCGAAGACTGCTTCCGCGAAGCCAAGGAAGATCTGAGCCTGGATCACTTCGAGTGCCGCGGCTGGCAGTGCATCCACCGCCATCTGTTTCTGACCATCCTCAGCCAGTTGTTCTGCGCTCGCGTTCGACAGCAACTCACGCCGAGCGAAGATGTCCTCAGTAGCGAACTGCTGACCACCGAACAAGTCCGCCGGGCCGCGAGTGTCGTGGTCACGGCGATGACGCTTCCGCCCCAAGCTCGCCGACAACTGTTTCAAGACGAAGCCAACCGTCAAACCTACTACGCTCGCCGCAACGCCAGCACGTCCAAGTCCCACCGAAAAAAACGCCGCCAACAACTCACCCAACTCGGCATCGACCCCGACAAGATCAAATCGCTCACTCGCCCCAAATCTCAATGAAGCACGCGATTCCGGAAGAACCTGGCGCTGTCCAACTAATTGAACCGAGACTGCGGTCGTTCCGTGCTATCCCGCGTTCGGGACACTCCACTGTTGGGCGGACAATCACCAATGCAGACAAGGAACCGCTAATGACGCTAACCCAATTTCGTAACCTTTCCGTCGGCGATCGAGTTCGCTTAGTCAAGCAGTACTCATTTCAATCTGGGACTGACGTCTGGGGAAAAATGTACGAACCAGATTTCGACAAGACGCACCCTCCTACCGTCATCCCAGCCGGCACAGAGGGACAAGTCACACGAAAGGACTCGAAGGATATTCGGATGACGTTCGAAGATGATGTCGGCACCAACACGTTTTTGAATCTGATTGAATCAGATGCAAAACGGTTTGATCTCTGCGACTAACGCGCCCGGCGCAGGTCTCCCTTCGCATCGTGGCGATCACGCTTCACGAATTTCGGGAGACCTTCGGTCGGGCAATGGGCGCGGTCGGAAGCCCTCGCCCAGCGCGGACGGCGATGACCTATGCCTTAGTGCGATGAACGAACTTCTTGACTCGGTCACGATTCGACATGTCCAGCGAGCCGGCTTTCCCCAGCGTTTGACGCACGGCGGGAAAGGCGAAGTAGATTCGCATGAGCGTGTCGAGTGCGCGGTTCTGGATCGCTAACCCCGTCATCCAGCGCGACACGGTTTCCGGCGCGATTCTCAAATGGCTGGCGAAGGTGCGTTGTGAAATGCCCAATTGTCGCCGAATTTCTGCCGGCGGAAGCAGGCCGATCGTGGACCTCAGACTGGCCATGATTTGCTCATCGGTGGCCGTCGTGAAGAATTCCTCGCCGCAGGAACGGCACTTGTCGACTCTCAATATCGCTCGCGACGTTCCCGAACTTGGTCGATCTCTCGGCCCGCTTCACTTTTTCGGTTGGGCGGAGGCGTTCGGCTGTTGGCTTCCTCGGTCGAAGAGATGACGAACGGCTCGGCCACTGATCGTTTCGCAGCGGAGCAGTTCCGTCGCAATCAGTTCGACCGCTTGCCAATGACCAGCTTGATCGAGCAGATGTTCCACCTTGGCCAAGAGCCGGCGTTCGAGTCGTTCGGCTTGCCGCTCACTGGCTCGTTGCACGGCGAGCCGGCGGACGGCTCGCAGGTCGGCAATCGCTCCGTCCCAGGCATACGCTCCGGTGTGTCGCGCCTCGGCTGCCGCGCCGGCGAGCGAAATCAGAATCTCACGTTCCAGCCAATCGACTGAGGGCTGAACCCGTCCCTTTTGAAATTCGCAACGGCCCAGCCAGCCTCGACCCGGCAAGATGCTGACACGCTGCACCGTGCGGCCCAGAGCCAACGCGACGACGGCATGTCCCGCTTCGTGATAGGCCGTCGCGCTGAGACTCGACGACACCGGCGATTCAACGGGGACGCTCATCAGCACAAGAACGCTTTCTCAGTCAGAGGGAGTGATTTGCGGACGAGGTGTGTTCTCCGCAAGAAGCTCTGCTGTCCGTCGTGCCGACGGCTCGTGTGCATTCGAGCGGCGAAAGGGAACGCGACTCAGGCGGGCCGCCTGAGCTACGGGTTGCGGCTCAATCGACATATAAGAACTCGTTCGAGTTCAGCAGCACATGACAGAAATCAGTCAACACGGCGGAGGCCGCTGTGGCGTTCTGAGCGGCTTGGCGATTGAGGAACTCGATCGCGGCGGCAACCTCGACGGCTGTGGCTTCGCGACCGAAGGCCAAGCGATAGGCCGTTGCGACTTGCGACTCCCGTTCGGAACCTCCTTCGGACTTCACTCGGCGAGCGAACTCGGCGGCATGTGACAGCGCGGATTTGCTGTTGATCATCATTAAGGCTTGAGTCGGCGTCGTCGTGACGTTGCGTTCGGGAGTGCTCGAAAAGCCGTCGGCCGAGTCAAAGACATCCAGTAGCGGATCGGGCGAATTGCGACGCTGCTCGGTGTAGATCGAGCGTCGCGGCTTCGAGGCGGGAACGCTCGGCCCGCCGGAATTCGTGTCGAGCTTGCCGGAGACCAGCAGCATCGAGTCACGAATCTGCTCGGCATCGAGACGGCGGATGTTCGCTCGCCACAGCAGACGATTGGTCGGGTCTTTGAGTTGCTGCGGTTCGCTTCGCGGATTGGCTGCCGATTGGCGATACGTTGCCGACGTGACGATCAAGCGGTGCAGAGACTTGATCGACCAAGGAACGATTTTTGATTTTTGATTTTTGATTTTCGAGTTTTGATTTGAGAGACCGGCGAATTGCGATGCCAACCAATCGAGTAACTCGGGGTGACTCGGTGATTCGCCGAGTCGGCCGAAGTCGCTTGATGTGGCCACTAAGCCTTTGCCGAAGTGGTACTGCCAGATGCGGTTGACCATCACTCGCGGCGTCAGCGGGTTGCCGGGGGATGTCAGCCAGCGAGCAAGCTCGGCGCGGCGGCCGGACGAATTCGGAGCGGTGGCCAGCGGCACGATCTTGGTCGGCGAATCGTCGAGGACCGAGAGCAATCCGGGAGCGATGTCGGTTTCCGACTTATCGCCGGGGATGACCGTCGGAGGCGCGATCGGGCCGACATCCGTGACGGTGCAGCCGATCGGCAACGGAGCGGGCTTGAGGTCGTCAAACTTCTTGAGTTCGGCTCGCAGGTCATCCCACTTCTTCTTGGACTCGTCTTTCAGTTTCGCGCCGATCTGATCGTGTTCGTATTGCACCTGGCGATAGGCCAAGTCGTAAAGCTGTCGGTCGAGCGGTGACAACGTGCTGACGTCGTCGGTCTTGAGGATGGCTTGAATCTCGGCGGGGAATTTGAAGATCGCACTGGCTCGCATCTTGGCGAAGTGCGGCTTCTCAAGTTCGGCCAGCTTGGCGCGGATGTCAGCAGTCTTGGCTTCCCATTCGGCGAGCTGAGCTTGGTGAGCATCCAGCTCGGCCTTGGTCGCCAGCGGTTGCGTGTCGCGCGGTTGAATGCCGGCGAAGAAAGCTCGCAGACGGAAGTAATCCTTCTGCAAGATCGGATCAAACTTGTGATCGTGACATCGCGCACAGCCCATGCCGAAGCCGAGAAAGACATCGCCGGTGACGTCGGTGATGTCGTTCAGGATTTCATTCCACTGAGTGCGTGCGTCGCGCTGGTTGTATTCATAGAGCGACAGCCGCAAGTAACCGGTGGCGGCGAGCGCATCGGGATTATCGGGGGCGATCTCGTCACCCGCGATCTGCTCTTGAACAAACCGATCAAATGGCTTGTCAGTTTGAAAGGAGCGAACGACGTAGTCTCGATATCGCCAAGCATTCGGCCGGTAGTCGTCCTTGCGATAGCCGTCGGACTCGGCGTAGCGGACGAGGTCGAGCCAGTGCCGCGCCCAACGCTCACCATAGGCCGGGCTGTCGAGCAGGCGATCGACGAGTCGTTCGTAGGCATCATCGGCTGAGTCCTTTTCAAACTCGGCGATCTCGACCGGAGTCGGCGGCAGACCGGTGAGGTCAAAGGTCAATCGGCGGATCAGTGTGCGGCGGTCGGCTTCCGGGGCGGGAGTCATGCCTTCGGCTTGAAGGCATGCGGCGATGAAAGCGTCGATCGGATTGCGAATTGGAAATTCGGGATTTGAGATTTGAGATGTGAGACTTGGCACATCGGGATCATTGATTGGCTGGAAGGCCCAGTATTGTTTGTCGGCGGCCGTGACCCCCTTGCCGCCAGCTTCGAGCATTCGTGATTTGCCATCGACCGTCGGCCAAGGCAAGCCGCGCCGCACCCACTCGGTCAGTGCGGCGATTTCATTCTCCTTGAGCGGCGCATCGGGAGGCATTTCGAGCCCCGTCCGATTGATCGCCTCGATCAACAGGCTTTCGTCCGGCTTGCCGCTGACGATGACTTCACCACTCTCACCACCTTTGAGCAGCGCCTCTCGCGAGTCGAGCCGGAGTTTCCCCTTCTGTTGAGTGGGGCCGTGGCACTTTAGACAGCGCGTGACGAGCACTGGCCGGACTTTTGATTCGAAGAATTTGATTGCCTCGGGATCGGCGGCGAGGGACGTCCCGCAGGGCATCAGCGCGATCAGCAGAATCTGAATGGTTCGGCTCATAAGACATCATTCCTTGTGGGGCCGCACGGCCCGACCATCAGGTACATCGTCAGCAGGCTGTTGACCTGATCGAGACCAAACAGTGCTCCGGGCGTGCGATGGGCGTA
>JBJXEX010000317.1:0-35149 GCA_046156195.1 Planctomycetaceae bacterium
AGTAAAGACTACGAACGCACCACGGGCTCGTCCGAAGCCATGATTCAAATCGGTGCCATTCACCTAATGCTCAAACGTCTCGCACCTGCCGATCCACCGGTGACGTTCAACTACAGACGCAAACAAAACCCAACTCCATCGACCGCAGCGGTATAAGAACCTCAAAACCTTTTCGGATAGCCTCTCAGTCCGAGGTCCGCTCGTCCTTTGAAACCATAACGCTTTTGAACGGTCGCCGGTGCGGCTTCAATTCTCAGCAACTCGGAGTACGCCTTCTTGAGATGTGCTTCGTCCGCCAAAGGGAGTTGGTCCAAATTGAGTAGCTGAATGCCGGCGGCGTCGTACGCCTCAATGACGAAACCTGTGCAACTGAAGCGGCGCGATCCTCGGCGACCTTCTTCGGATTTGTCTCGATCCACATGCGGCAGAATTTTGTACTGTTCGAAAGGCTTGAGGTGAATTCCTCGCCGCTCTTTCTCGACTCCGGCTCGCCAGTCGGTGATCGCCTCGCATTCGCTTTCCGAGAGGGCCAAATCACCGATGACATCGACGCGAACTTTCGTGACGGCAGAAGGTTGCTGAGCCGTCTCAGGTCCGGACACGATCGGTGGTCCAACGTGCCAGACTTCGACCGGTGTCGTGGAATTCAAATCGCACCGATCTTTCAACAGCGCCGCATGACGCACGAAGTTCGACTCACGCTCAGGCTCAGAATACACGCCGACAATCGCGTACCGAGAACCACGAATCGTGCCCTTCGGCCCATTCGTGGGTGCGAGTCGGCAGGTTGTGAGGGACGGCTGTGCTTCGGGGTGATTCGGTTGATCGGCCATCGGGATTACATCCTCATCACTACCGGCTGGCTTGCTCGTTTGGCCGCATCTTGAACGAGGGATCGCGCGATGCTTGAGTCTGACGCGCTTTGCCAGAACCTGAGCAACTCATCAAATCGGCGCTGAAGCTTTCCCATCACCCAGGACCGGCCAACATTGGCGGCGAGGTCCACCAACTCCAGAACCCGCCTGTCGGCCAGCGCTGCTGTCGCCACCGTCGCCTCAATGGCGATTGCCGAATTGTCGCCAGCGGCAAAGACGTCAGGATCCCAGTGTTTCTTCGCGAGGATGACCGATCGCTCGGCGAGTTCAGCAAATTGCTTGAGAACAGTCGGTGGAGCAACCTCAAAGATGCGAACGACGGCTTGAAGCGTTGCCAACCGAGTATCAATGGGATCACTGGGACAAAGAAAGGCCGCCAACTCATTGGCTCGGCCAATCGGGATGATGGAGCCAATGCGGTGAATCGCACACCACACAACTTCGGCAACTCCTTGGTCATTGGACCGACGTAAGCTGGCCGCATTTCTTAAGAGCACATCAACCGCTTGAAGTCTGCACCCCGGATCGCGAAATCGAACGGACTCAGCCGCGTAGATCAACACGTTTCGCCAATCCGGCGCAAGTTCGTTCGACGCGAGTTCCGAAACGACAAACTCGGCGGCCGCATCGTTGTCCTCGGCCATCCAGTCTTGGAGACCTGCGAGTCGCTCCGTCGTGGGCAGCGCGACCTCACATGCCCGTCTCGAAGCGGATGCGACCGCAGCGTCCGGTGGATCAGACAGGAAGGCGGGGATGAGCGGCTCAATCTGCTCCAAGAGGGCGTTCATCAGTCTCTCCACGGCTTCAAAAGCCCGACTACATCTCAGTCATTCCATTCGGGCAGGAAAGTACTGCGTGGTAATTCTCGCGTCTACACTTCGTTTTGTCGCGGCGCGGCATCGGGAGTGTCGATCAGCACGAAATTCCTCCTTGGGTTCGACCACGCAGACGACGTGTCCTCCGGCAGCGAGGTCTTCCGGCAGGGGGCAGGCACCGGACCAATGCCCTTGTTGGCCAGCGCGGCGTGCGACGCTCATTGCGAATGGTTCCGCCCCCATCCAGCTCGCCTGGATGGAGCGACCGATGGCGGGCTAACGAATTGTTCCGACATGTTTTGCCGGACCCCATCCGCCTCGTGCGGATGGTGCAAAAGATCTCTCGACGTTCAATGGCGAAGAATCTGATTCACCATCCGCACGAGGCGGATGGGGTCCGGCAACGGTACTCGGTGCCGCTGATTAGCCCTCCATCTTGCGCTCCATCGACACAAGGTCGATGGGGGCGATCGTTGAAGTCATCACCGGCGCAATGTGCGTCTTGCGCCCTTGGCCGGCGCGGCGAGTTTTTCTCCGCCGATAGTGTCAGTGATATCGTGCGATTGGTTGCGGAAATGAATCCACATCGCCAGTCTGAATGCGCCGATTGAAGTTCACGACTTTCATCCCGACGCATCTCAACGATGAGACTGTCAAATCCATCGGCCGAAAGCTCGGTCAAAAAGCGATGTGGATTGAATTCGACTTCAGCGACAACGCGCAGGTCATCGACTGCGAATCATGAAGGAGACCGATCATGGCCACAGCCAAAGTCAACAAGCCGAAGCAGTTCCTCGACGAAGCCCGCAAACTGCACCGTCGCAAAATCAGCTCCACCGAATTCTGGAACTCGCTCTGCGGAATCGACGGACAATTGAGCCGTCTGTTCCCGACTCAAACCGAGCGAGTCGCATTTTCCAAGTCCACCGAATGGAAAAAGTTCCACGAGCTTTGGCAGGAGCTTCAAGAACACGACAAGCGCTCGAATCGCGCCTTCGCCGCCTCCACGGCCAGCGCGAATGGGACCGTGATTCTGCGACTTCCCAAATCTGTTCACTCGGCTTTGATCCGCGAAGCGGAACACGAGGGAACGTCACTCAATCAGTTGTGCGTCGCCAAACTCAGCGCTCAGTTGGCCGAGGTCGTGTCCTGAATCACGGCACTCACCAAGACGTTGGTGTCCAACACGGCTCGCAACTCATTCATCATTGAGCAGAGACTCCAGAATCTCTGGTGTCATTCCGACGGCGGCGGCTTTCTCGCCAATGTCGTCCATCACCTGTTGCAGCGATCGCGGCGACAGATGGTGATGACCTTGGAGGAAGTTTGCGGCGCGATCACCTATTACCTCGCGAATCGGGACACGGTTGATCGGTACTTGGCTCAACAGGCGGAGCTTTGGACGGAACTGCGGCGGACCAGCGAACAGACAACTAGCCCGGTCGTCACTCGGCTGCGAGCCATGCGTCAAGCGGAGGTTGGAGACCCCGCATGAGCCGCCCGCGATTCCTGGCTGACAACGACTTGATGGATCAAATCGTCCTCGGCGTGCAGCGACGAGAACCCTCGGTCGAATTCACTCGCCTTCGAGACGCGGGACTCGCCAAGGCCGCCGATTCAGATGGAATGGCAAGATTCGCTTCTTGCCGTTGTAAGGCGACCAACGCGCTCGCCGTGTTTCCCACGCTCTTGGCCAGCGTGGCTACGAGCCTAAATTTGTGAACTCTTCCAAGCTGACCAGCGGAGCACGGGCCGTCGCCGCGACCGCCTCTTCGACGGAGTGGGGGTCTTTGAAGCCGGAGCCGGTGATCATGCAGATGATGTGGGCGTCGGGGGCGAGGCGGCGTTCGCGAGCGGCTCGCAGGGCACCGGCGAGGGCGGGTTCGGTGAAAATCCCTTCGTCGCGGGCGAGGTCCGCCGCGGCGGATTGAGTTTCCCAGTTGGTCCTGAAATGCGTGTGGCGCACGCGGCTCGCGTGCGTCGGGATGAAACCTGTGAGGACAGCGATCATGACAAGTTACCGACGCACGCGAGTCGCGTGCGCCACAAGGCCGCGAGCCTCGCGCGCTACAGGCGAATGTTGATCTCCGACGGCTCGCGGAAGACTTGCCAGAGATCGTCGGGCAGGCCGGTGAAGGTTTCGCGGAATGTGTTGAGCGAGTCGTCGGTCACGTTGCGAATCAGGATGCGGAACACCTGCCGAGGATTCTCGCGAGCGAGGCCGGCATAGATCGTCGGGTCTTGTTCGCCGGAGTCGCCGACCAAAACAAAGCTGTCGCGTGGGAATCTCTCAAACAGTGCTGTGATCTCGCGCTTCTTGTATTCGATCTGCGAGCCAAACAAGTTCATCGCCGAGCGGTCGGTCGGCCGGAACAGCTTCATGTGGAACGATCCGCCTGGGAATTTGTGGTCGCGCACGAACTCGGCCAGCGGTGGATAGAGCTGCCACGGGCTGCCGGAGACGTAATGAAACCGAGCACCGGTTTTCTCCCAAGCTCGGTACATGTCGGCCATGCCGGGGACCAGGCGGAACGGTCGGCAAAAGGTGTTCAAGAGCAGCTCTGGCTTGTCGCGGACTTGCGAGATCTTGATCGTGTCGTCGATGTCCGAGATGACTCGCACAACGGGCGGTGCGTTCGGAGCGAGATGGACTTGGCCAGAGAACTCACGAGTGTCTCCGTCGCGCAGCACCGCCTCGACTTTGAGTTCGCGAAACTTCCCGCCGGAAGCCTTGTCGAGAAACGGGCCATGCGTCCGAATGCGAGCGTGGAAATGTCCGTTCGATTCCGATTCGGGAAGCAGGTAAGTCTGATCGCCGATGCGGACGGGGATCGCCTTTCCGCGTTCGTGATCGGCGGCGAACAACTCGGCCCGTTGCTGAAAGAGCAGGGCCTCTTCGGTGCTGAGTTTGGACTCGTCGATGCCGGTCATTTCGCGGATCAGCTTGACTCCGGCGGCATGTTTGCCGGCTTCAAAGATGCAGCCGTGAATCTCGATCTCGAAGTGGTTGCTGTTTTCTTCCGGCTCATTCGGGATGCCGACGAACCAGGCGAGCGTCGGATAGAAGACAATCTCTTCGTCGGACTTAATCGGGGACACCACAGTTCCTTTCACCGGCGACACGAACGGAGCCTCGTTGGTAGGGGCGGGGATCTTCGTTGGATTCGGGGTGGCTTGCTGCGGTGCGCTGCGACTTGGCTCGCGGCTGAGCACACACACGAGCACAAAGACCGTGACCAAGACCAAGACGCCCACGAGTCCCAGGAGTTGTCGTTGCATCGGAATGTCCTCGCGGAGCGACTTGTATCAGAAGCGCATTGTCCGGCGGTGGATCGCTCCGCTCGACGAGCCGAATGCTTCACAGACTCATTCACGCGATGAACTCATTGATTCGAGTTCTTCCAGGAGTTCTTCCAGAGTCATCGTCTCTGATGTCTTTTGCGAAAGGAATTGTGGCAATACAAACGAAAACTGACCGCGGATGGAAGACGGCGAATCTGCCGCTGGCGGGGCGTTCGATTTTTTTGTCCCAGATCTTTTTGTCAGCCGCGACGATCGCTCAAAGGAGACACCCGTGAAATTGTGGAACATTCTCTTGATCTCGCTGGCGTTGGTGAGCCAGTCGTCTTACGGCCAATCGGCACCGCCGACTCATCAAAGTCGCAACGTCGTCTACATCACTTGGGATGGGTTTCGCTGGCAAGAGTTGTTCGGCGGAGCACAGGAGACGCTGATCGCGAAGGATGCCGGAGTTGCCGATGTCGAGGGAGTGAAGCGGCGCTTCTGGCGAGAGTCCGAAGCCGAGCGACGCGAGGTGCTGCTGCCGTTTGTGTGGAAGACGATCGCGACCAAGGGACAGATCTTCGGTGACCCGTCGAAGAACGCGGCGGCCAAGTTGGAGAACACGCACAAGTTCTCATACCCCGGCTACAGCGAGATGTTCTGCGGATTCGCGGATGACGTGGGGATCAACTCCAATAAAAAATTTCCGAACCCGCACGTCAATGTGTTGGAGTTCTTGAATCGTCGTCCCGGCTTCGAGAACCGAGTCGCCGCCATCGCGACGTGGGACGTGTTTCCGTCGATCCTCAATCAGCAGCGGAGCGGCGTGTACGTCCACGCGGGGATTGTGCCGATCCCGGGCGACTCGCTGACCGATCGCGAGAAGTTGCTCAACGAGATGATCGCCGACACGGTCGTCTTGTGGCCGGACAATCAACTTGACGTGATCACAATGCAGGTCGCGCGCGAGTACTTGCTCAAGCACAAACCGCGAGTCCTCTTCATCGGTCTGGGCGAGACCGACGAATGGGCACACGCTCGGCGATATGACCGCTATCTGTATTCGGCTCAACGGGCGGATGCGTTCACGGCTCGGTTGTGGGAGTTGTTGCAGTCGCTCACGGAATACAAAGACCAGACATCGTTGGTGCTGGCCTGCGATCACGGCCGAGGGAACACGATCCGCGATTGGACCGATCACGGGGCGAAGATCGAGGGGGCCGAGTTCGTCTGGTCGGCGGTGCTCGGCCCGGACACGCCCGCGTTGGGAGTTCGGTCGGACGTGAACGCGACGCTCAGCCAGATCGCGGCCACGTTGGCGACTTTGGTCGGGGAAGATTTCCGGGCGACGAGTTCCAAGTCCGCCGCTCCGCTGGCTGATGTTGTCAGTATCTCGCCCCGGCCCTAAGTTCTCGCGGAAAAATCTGGGATTCCACGATGCCGCCAGCCGTGCGGCGGTGTTGGTAATTCTCGCTCGGTCAAAGTGCCGCACCCCGTAGCTCAGGCGGCTCGCCTGAGTCGCCTACGGCGACGCGGTGCAGGCGAGCCGCCTGCACTACGAAAATGAATCACATGGCGAACGCACCCGACAAAAACTCCGAGACCGAATACGAGATGCCGGCCCTCTTCGTGCCGCCCGCTAGTTCGCGCCCTCTGACATCACCGACACCCGTCGCGCCGCCACCGCCCATCGCACCTCCAGTCAGTCGCCCGTTCGTCGCGGCAGTGTCGATCAACGATCCCATCGGCGAATGCCTGATGCGATTCAACGATGAACTGCGAGCCGGAGTCCGTCCGCAAATCGAAGACTACTTGAGCGAGGTCACGCTGGCGGCACGCGAACCGCTGTTCGCGGCGTTGCTTCGAGCGGAGCTGACGGCTCAATTGGATGAAGGGGAGCCGCTGTTTATTTTTCGGCGACAGTTCTTGGAGCGATTCCCGGCTCAGAAGCAGATTGTCGAACGCCTTTTTGCCGAATTCGAGGCGACGGAAACGACCGATGTCCGCAACGAGCATACTGCCGAACCGTTCGAAACCGCCGATGATTCCGAGCCGCTTTCTGTGGGACTCAATTCGGCACCGAACAAGCCGTCGTTGGGTCGCTTCCAGGTGATCCGCGAACTCGGATCGGGGGCGAATGGCCGAGTCTTCCTGGCTCGTGACCCGAAGCTCGGCCGGGAAGTGGCGATCAAGATTCCGCACCCGGAGCGGCTGCGCACGCCTCAAGACATCGAACGCTTTCTCCGAGCGACTCGCGCCGCGGCGCAGTTACGACACGAGAACCTCTGCCCGATCTACGAGGTCAATGATGTCCCCGGCCATTACTTCATGGTGATGGCTCACATCAAAGGCAAACCGCTGAGTCATTTTCTCAACGAGCACAAGCGATTGCCGATTCGCCAAGCGGTGCTCATCGCCAAGCTGATCGCCACGGCGATGATCGAGCCGCATCAAAAGGGGATCGTGCATCGCGACCTCAAGCCGGACAACATCCAAATTGACGAAGACCGCCAAAAGCCGGTCATCATGGACTTTGGCATTGCACACTTCGATATGCCCAATGAGCCGCAGCTCACGCAAGATGGTCAATTGCTCGGCACGCCGTATTACATGTCTCCCGAACAGGCGGTCGGCCATTCCAGCGAAATCGGGCCGTTGACCGACCTCTATGCGCTCGGCGTGATTCTGTACGAGATGCTCACCGGCGAGCGTCCCATCACCGGCCGCACCGTCGGCGAGGTGCTCAAGAACGTCCACACTCAGCAGCCGATCCCGCCCATCCAACATCGACCGCAGATCGATCAGACGTTGTCGGATCTCTGTTTGAAGGCGATCGCCAAATCTCCGGCCGACCGCTTCGCCTCAATGGCCGAATTTGCGAAAGCCTTGGCGAGCTATCTGAAGCCGATCAAGCGCTGAGCTTTTTGCCTTCATTTTTTGCCTCACATTTTTCGCCAGCCTGTCTTGGTTCGGCCTGAACTGGCGGAAAATGGAGGGCGAAAAATGATGCCATCGTGATCGTTGACACCGTCCACACGTCTCGGCACGATGTTCCCGTCACTCCGGCAAACCATTCTGGTTTGCGTGCCTTCCCGATGCTTCCCGCAAACCTCCTCGTTCCTGGATTCTCCGAATCCCTCCGAACGAATTCCTTCCTCAGATTCCTCTTCCTCTTCGAGTCATTCATCCTTTGTTTCCACAGCCCAATGTCATACCCGTTGTGGGAGTGATTGGCGGCATCGGGTCCGGCAAGAGTTCCGTGGCTCGACGCCTTCAGTCGCTTCGTCCGGTGGCCGTGATCGACGCCGACCAATGCGGGCACCAAGTCCTCCATCTTCCGAACGTCCAAGAACAGATTCTGGAACGCTTCGGACCAACCGTGTTTGAAACTGATCCTCGTTCCCACGCTCCGCGTGGGAACGCCAGCACCGACGCTCCGCGTCACGAACGGCACGAGCCATCCAACGATGTCACGGCCGGACTCGACGCAGAGCGTCAGAACTTGCGTTCCCACGCGGAGCGTGGGAACGAGGTGAATCCACAAATCTCACGCGCGGCGCTCGGGCGAGTCGTTTTCGGCTCGGACGTGGCGGCCGAGACCGCTCGGCGGGATTTGGAAGCCATCGTGCATCCGGAAATTCGTTCGCTCCTGGAGCACACGATTCGGGAACTGCGGCGGCAGGCGAACGTCGAGGCGATTGTGCTCGACGCCGCCGTGCTGCTGGAGGCGGGATGGAATGACCTGTGTGATGTCGTGGTCTTCATCGACACGCCGCAGGCCGATCGAATCGCTCGCGTCCAGGCGGGGCGAGGCTGGTCGGCCGAGGAACTCGCCAAACGCGAGGCCAGCCAATGGCCCCTGCCTCGCAAGCGAGCGGCGGCCGATGCGGTCCTCGACAACGCCAACGACGTGGACCACGCGGCCAGACAACTAGAGCAGGTAATACTGAATCTGAAATCTCAAATTTGAAATCTCAAATTCAGCTCTCTCGTTCCTTCGCGACCTTTGCGGCCTTCTGTTCAAAGCAGTTTGGAACAGAAGGTCGCAAAGACCGCGAAGGAAGAATGAAAGAAAGCAAGGTGATGCGAAACAATTCTTTACTCCGAAGGAGTTGCGTCTCATAGCCCCGGGTTGGCCGCGTAGCGGGCTACCCTGGGTGGAATGACAACGACCACGATCAACCCTGAAAGGGTTGCGTCATCCGAGCCACGCCGATGACGGAACCCCGTTGGGGTACAGGCGGTCGTCGCATCCGTGACCCAGGGTAGCTCGCTCCGCTCGCAACCCTGGGCTATGAGACGAAACGCCTGCGGCGTAAAGGCAAACAAGATGATACGAAACTTGGAGTGAGGTGGCCCGACACTGCATTCCATCCGATCGAGGAGTTGAATCATTAAGCTCTATGACAAACGAACATTGGTTGGAACGTGTTGCCTCGTGGCAATGTTCTGTCTCTATGGTTTCGTCGCCGCTGGTGAACCCGGCCCGAATAATGCGAGTTTTCGAGTTGGATATGCCGTCGTTGGGGCCGTGTGTTTGATTCTGGCGGGAATTCTCCTTGCCAAAAAATAGCGGTTCCGCACTAACACACCGCACTCCAAGGCGAACATCCAAAATCTGACCTGCCTGCTCAATCGAATCGAAAAACTCCTGCCTTCCGACTCTTCACTTCATTTCTGCGGACGACACGTCCCGAGGCTCACATGATCGAATCTCAATCACAAAAAACACTCGCCAACCAAGTCGGATTTGTGGACGACGAACTCCCGCCGGACGACGAGGACTTCGAGTTCCCCTCCGACCAACGCTACGAAGACATCAAGAAGGGCGAAGTCCACATCGCCGACTTGCAGCGCATGACCATGCGCGAGCTGTTCGGCATCGCCAAGAAGGAGGGGCTGGTCGAGTACTCCGGCCTGAAGAAGCAGGATTTGATTTTCAAAATCCTCAAGGAACGGACGAAGCTCAACGGCCTGATGTTCGGCGAGGGGACGCTGGAGATTCTGCCCGACGGCTTCGGGTTCCTCCGCAGCCCGGACTATCACTACCTGCCGTGCCCCGACGACATCTATGTCTCCCCCAGCCAAATCCGACGCTTCGGCCTGAAGACCGGTGCCACCGTCGCCGGACAAATCCGACCGCCCAAAGAAAACGAACGGTACTTCGCGTTGCTCCGCGTCGAGGCCATCAACGGCAAAGACCCCAACGAAGTCTTGCAGCGAGTCAGCTTCGACGACCTCACCCCGCTGCACCCGAACAAGCGGCTGAAGCTGGCTCACGATCCCGAAGACCTCAGCACACGCATCGTGGACCTGATCGCTCCCATCGGCATGGGCCAGCGCGCGTTGATCGTGTCACCTCCGCGAGCCGGCAAGACCATCCTGCTGAAGAAGCTGGCCAAGGCGGTCGTCGTGAATCACCCGGACGCCTACGTCATCGTGCTGCTGATCGACGAACGCCCGGAAGAAGTCACCGACATGGAACGGGAAGTCCGCGGCCCGACCTGCGAGGTCATCAGCAGCACCTTCGACGAAGCCACCAGCCGCCACGTCCAAGTCGCCGACATGGTCATCGAAAAAGCCAAACGGATGGTCGAGTACGGCCAAGACGTCGTGATCTTCCTCGACTCGATCACGCGGCTGGCTCGCGCGTGGAACAACGAGATGCCGCACAGCGGAAAAATCCTGTCGGGCGGCGTCGATTCGAACGCTCTGCAAAACCCGAAACGCTTCTTCGGAGCCGCTCGCAACATCGAAGACGGCGGCAGCCTGACGATCATCGCGACGGCTCTGATCGACACCGGCAGCCGCATGGACGACGTCATCTTCGAAGAGTTCAAAGGGACGGGAAACACGGAACTGGTCCTCGATCGTCGCCTCGTCGAAAAGCGGATCTGGCCCGCCATCGACGTCAACAAATCCGGCACCCGCCGCGAAGAGTTGCTGCTCAACGAAGAAGAACTCCGCCGCATGTGGATTCTGCGTCGAGTCCTCAACGACATGAGCCCCGCCGAAGCGATGGACCTGCTCGTCAACCGCATGAGAAAGTCCAAGACCAACGAAGAGTTTTTGATGGCGATGAATCTGAACTAACTTTGGAGTATGGGGTGTCAGCCCCGCTTTAGATTTCCTCGACGATGAACGGCTGGCTCACGAATACCGTAGTGGTCATTGCGGTCATTTGGCTTGTTGCGGACGTGTTCGTGTTTTGTCGGATAAGCCGAAGAGACTTCAGACCGAATGACCAAAGCGGTGCTGACACACCGCACTCGAAAACAGAAACGAAAAGGGACACGCGATGACACTTCAAGTTTTGATCCGCGAGGAGCGAGACGGAGGTTACTCCGTCAGCGTCCCGGCGTTGCCGGGTTGTCATTCGCAAGGCGAGACAATGCCCGAAGCGCTGACGAACATCCGCGAAGCCGCCGAGTTGTGGTTGGAAGTCACGGAGGAAGCGACGTTGGCTCAGCTTCCTTCTGATTCCGCCTCAGCCGAGCTTCAGGAGATTGAACTGTGAAACCGATCTCCGGCCTTCGTATGTGCCGAGTACTTGGGCAGCACGGCTGGTCGTTGGTGAGAATCAAAGGGAGCCATCACGCCTTTCGGAAACCAGACTCATCGATGACGATCGTTGTCCCGGTTCACGGTAACCGCGACCTGAAGCCTGGGACGCAACACAGCATTATGAAAGACGCCGAGCTGACCGATGCGGACCTTGAGTGATCAGTTTTGTCGATGCCAGGATTCAATCTACCATGACCACACTTAACCTCGAACCGATCCTGCATTCGCCGCGTCTGCCGGACATCGCCGCCGTGCTCAACGAGCGGCTGCGCGATGAGACCGCGCGCCGCGAGCGGTTCTACGAAGAAATGTCCGACGACCAAAAAGTGGAATTCATCGACGGCGAGGTTGTCATGCACTCCCCAGCGCGAAATCGGCACCTAACGGCAAAGTTGTCTCTGGCCACGTTACTTAACACGTTCGTCGAACTGCACGGCCTCGGAGCCGTCCGGGACGAGAAGTGCCTCTGCGTCTTCCCACGCAACGACTACGAACCGGACATCGTTTTCTTCGGCCCAGAGAAAGCCAACCGGTTTCATTCCAACACCATGAAATTCCCGGTCCCCGACTTTGTCGTCGAAGTTCTGTCTGACACGACCGAACGCCGCGACCGAGGCGTTAAGTTTGAAGACTACGAAGCCCACGGCGTCCAGGAGTACTGGATCATCGACCCGAAGGAAGGCCGCGAGACCGTCGAGCAATACGTTCTCGAAGAGGGCAGCTTTCAACTTCGCCTGAAATCCGGCTCCGGCGAGATCGTCAGCCAAGTCATCCCCAACTTCCGCATCCCGATCCGCTCGATCTTTGACACGAAAGAAAACCTGGCCGCATTGAAAACCATGCTCGGCTGATCTGAGACTCACTCACCATGCCCACCACCATCGAATCCAACCTGCTCATCAGCGACGCCAGCGACCACTTCGCGATCATCGTGTCGCGATTCAACGACCTCGTCACGCGCCGTCTGCTCGACGGAGCACTCGAAACCTTCCGCCGACACGGAGCCAAAGACGAGCAGCTCACCGTCGTCTGGGCCCCCGGTTCATTCGAGCTGCCGCAACTCGCGCAACACCTCGCAAGCAGCAAGAAGTTCGCGGCCATCGTCGCCCTCGGAGCGGTCATCCAAGGCGAGACGACGCATCACGACTACATCAACCACCAAGTCGCCGCCGGCCTGATGCGTACCGCTCAAGAGACCGGCATCCCGGTGCTCTTCGGTGTCCTGACCTGCGAGAACCTTGACCAAGCCCTCAACCGAGCCGGCGGCAAAGCCGGCAACAAAGGAACCGAGGCGTCGCTGGCCGCGATCGAAATGGTCAACACGTTGAAACTGTTGAAGTCGTCTGGCCTTTGACGCCTTGGCCAATGACGAATGACGAAGTACCCAATGACGAAAGAAATCCGAATGACGAAATCCGAATGACGAATTGACGAACTCGTTGACAATGGCCGCTCGCATTGCCATTCGTCATTCGAGCCTCGTCGTTCCTTCGTCATTGGGTACTTCGTCATTCGTCATTTAGGAATCTGCCATGTCCACTTCCCGCCGCTCCCGTGCTCGCGAACTTGCGATGCAGATGCTTTATCAAGCCGACCTCAATCCCGACGCCAAGGCCGACACGATCCGCAGCATGATCGCTGAGGAACTGCGCGAACCGGGCCTCCAAGAATTTGCCTGGAGCCTGTTCTCCGGCGTGATGGAATGGAAAGCCCAGATCGACCGGCATCTGGAAGAAACGGCCGCCAACTGGCAGCTCTCACGCATGGCTCCGACGGATCGCAACATTCTTCGACTCGGTGCGTACGAGTTGCTGCACACCGACACGCCGCATCGAGTCGTCATCGACGAGGCGGTCGAGATGGCCAAGAAGTTTGGCTCGATGCAGTCGTTCCAGTTCGTCAACGGCATCTTGGATCGCTTAGTGCCGGACGAGAAACGCTCCAAGCCCGCGACACCGACGAATGACTGATTTGAGAACCAGCACCATGACCGACGTGCGAATTGAAGCTGCGAAGTCCACCGACTACTTGAATGTCGCCGCACTGGATCGAATCGCTTGGCCGATCGTCGCGGATGTTTTCATCCCGGACGGCGAACACATCTGGCGTGTCTGGAGCGACGTGGCCACGCTAATCGTTGCGCGACAGCCGAATGACGCTCCGCCACTGAGCGAATCGCACGACATCGCCGGAGCACTCGTGCAATTCCCGACCAAGGCGGGAGAAGTGTTTCTGCACAAGATCATGGTGCATCCGGACTGCCGAGGAGCCGGCATCGGGACTCAGTTGATGCGTGCGGCACTGGCTCAAGCGAACGTCCCCGTGTTGCTGACGGTCGATCCGCAGAACGCGCCGGCGGTGAAGCTCTATGAAAGCCTCGGCTTCAGCATCCGCGAGCACATTCGCGGTTTCTATCGCCCGCACGAAGACCGATACCTCATGGTTTATCGTTGATGAAATCTCAGGCGAGCGGGGCGGTGTCAGCCCCCCGGTCTTTCACGGCCCGCTTGATCACCGGGGAGCTGACGCCCAATGCAAGCTCGCCAGTTTTTCGACGGTTATTTCTTCGCGGCTTCGCGAGTTCGCCGAGTCGGGCCTTTCGGGGTCGGTTCCGCCTCGTCGATGCGAACGTCTTTCGAGTTGCTGTCCGGCTCTCGGAGTTGTTTCTTCACGACAGCGGATGCGGTGACAACGAGCGGCTCAACGACAGGCTCCGACGACTTCGCCGTCGCTCTCCGAGTCAGCCATGAGGCGGCTCGGCCGGGACCGTATCGCCACGCCAGTAACCAACCCGATGCGCTCAAGATCGGCGGATCGGCGGAGACATGCACCACATGCCGGACGTGCAACCAGACCGACATGAGATGACACCATTGCACCGAGGCCAGCAACAGGCGGCTGACAAACCCCCAATCGTCGGAGTGGCCGGTGCGTGAGTTCCACAATTCGAGTCCGATCCACGTCAACGCGCAGACGGCTCCCACCGAATGCAGCGCGCGGCTAGCGAGGTCGTTCCGAAACTCCGCTCCCAAGTTAGCCCACATGACCAGTCCCGCGACGAGCAGCGGCAGCAGCCACAGCGCGGTCATACCCGCCGAGTCCGCGACGGATCCCGCGACGGACCAAGACACCAACGCCGCGACCAACCGATGAGCGTCCGTCAGACACAACAGCGACGCGACGAAGAACCCGGCCGCCGTCCAGCCCCACGCATAAAACTGGCCGCCGTAATCGACGCGGCTGCGCGAGCGGACCCACCACGCGAGACAACACAATTGCCCCGCGATCAACCACGCGACCGCTCCGCTGCAGACGAGCAGGCGATCCAGAAACGGCGCGAGCAAATCGCCAGGCACAGAGCCGGCCGCCGAGGCTTGTTCCGCCAAATGCCATGCGGCCAGTAGTCCCAGAAAGCCGATCGCGCTGGCGATTCCGAAGGCCCAGCACTTCCACAGCGTTTGTGGAATGACCTGCGGCAACCACAGCCACAGATCGGGCGGAGGTGTCCCTTCTGGAAATGAGGCCTCGCGATCACTGCGCGGAGAGGCCGACGCCGACAGCGCGCTGACCTGCTCTTGTTCCCGCACCAGACGTTTGCGGATTCGAGTATCCAATAGTCGGGAGCCACTGAGTCCCATTGCTCACCTTCGATTCGCCAAGCGCGGCGGAGTCGCGGATCGTGTGCTCCCGGCTGGCGATCGCCGATTCAGAATCCGGGTTGACCACGTCCCCCTTACATCGGACGCCGCCGAGTCGCTCTCGCGACGATTCTGCCGAGACTGGTGATGAGTCGCGCATTCGCGGACATCGCCGCGCTCTCGGCAAAATCTGCCGATCCTGCGGCGCTCAAATCGTCTTCGCGCATAGAAGAATTCGCCGCTATACCTCGCGCGTTGTGGCGAGATGTTTAACCGCAACGCCATCGGCGTGCGCGGGTGTCGTTTGGCCCACGCGCCCACGCCGATGGCGTTGGGGTTAAACATCTCAATTGACGACGCTTGCCTGATGTTTTCACGGATGAATCGCAGGAGACACGATGGACCCCACGCCTTCAATTTTGGATCTGCTGCAGCAGAAGTTGTTCGATCCCGCGTTCTATCAAGACCGAGCTCCCAGTGTGATCGGCGCGTTATTCGTACTGTTTGCCGCGTGGATCTTGGCTGGCTGGGTGAGCCGCTTGGTGTACCGCAGTCTGAAGCTGGCGAAGGTCGATGAGACGCTGGCTCGGTTCGCCACCAAGTTCACTTGGTGGGGAATGTTGGTGCTCGCGCTGGTCTGCTGCTTGGAGTCCTTCGGGGTGAAGACCACCAGCTACGCGGCGGCGATCGGAGCGGTCGGCTTTTCGATCGGCTTGGCCTTTCAGGGAGCGTTGGGCAACTTCGCGGCGGGGATCATGCTGCTGGTGTTTCGACCGTACAAAGTGGGAGATCTGATTGTGGTCGGCGGCCAGACGGGGAAGGTCGATGAGATCGACTTGTTCTCGACGGCGCTCGACACGCCCGACAATCGGCGGATCATCATTCCCAACGGTTCGATCTTCGGAAACACGATCGAGAACATGTCGTACCATCAGACTCGCCGAATCGAGGTCTCCGTGGGGGTCAGCTACTCGGCGGACATTGACCACTCTTATGAAGTGCTGATGGCCGCCGTCTGTGGAGTGGCGGGCGTCTTGCCTCAACCCCCTCCCGAAATCGTGCTCTTGGAACTTGGGAATTCCTCCGTGAACTGGTCGGTTCGCGCGTGGGCTTTGACGTCGGACTTCCGGCTCATTACTCAGCGCGTGATCCGAGCGTCCAAGATGGCCTTGGATCAGGCCGGCATCGAAATGCCATTCCCGCAATTGGACGTGAACCTCCGCGGACCAGCGTTGGCGAGCCTCGCACCGAACACGGTTCGAAAAGCGGCGTAGTGGCCCCAAAGCTGGTCACCCATTCCTTTGACCAGATTCCTTTGATCTCGTCCGCATTCGATAAGAGAACTCAAATGAATCTGGTCAAAGGAATGAATCGCCACATGCTCTGTAAACGGTGAAGGTCTTGTTTTCGTGAGGAGATTTGTGGAAGACGGAGAGTCCGCCCATGGCGGAATGCCAGAATCTTTTTGTCGTTCATCTTTTTGTCAGCCGTTCCAACTGCGGGGCTGACAAAAAAATGTGGGACAAAAAAATCGAGACGCAAAGCCAGACAAATCGCCTAACGATCGGTGACTGACTTTTTCAGGAGACGATCATGCGCACGATGCTCTTGCTGGTGATCGTCTCGCTGACCGGTTGCCGGTGGATGGGTGCGTATTCGCCGCTGGGGCCGCTCGAACGCAAGCTGGTCTATCATCCGCAGGTCTATCCGGACGGAGACTGGAATCCTCCCAATTCCAACACGGAAGAAGTCTGGTTCATTGGTCGCGACGAGACATTGTTGCACGGTTGGTTCTTGCCGCATCCCGCACCGCGGGCGGTTGCGTTGGTCTGTCATGGCAACGCCGGCAGCATCGCGGGCTTGCAAGAGTCTTTGATTCGACTCAATCAGCGGCACGATCTCGCGGTGATGGCGTTCGACTTTCGCGGCTTCGGTCGCTCACCAGGAACGCCATCCGAAGCGGGACTGCTGGCCGATGCGCGAGCCGCTCGCGACTGGTTGGCAAAGCGCACCGGTGTCGCGCGCGAAGAGGTCGTGCTGATGGGCTACTCGCTGGGGGGCGGAGTTGCGGTTGATCTTGCCGCGAAGGACGGAGCTCGCGGGCTGGTCCTGTGGAGCACCTTCTCGAATCTGCCGGAGACCGCCGCTCATCACTATCCGTGGTTGCCGACGAGCCTGTTGATGACTCAGCGATTCGATTCGCTGGCGAAGATCGAGAACTACCACGGCCCGCTGCTGCAAAGTCACGGCGATGCGGACACGGTGATCCCGTATGAGTTGGGCCGACGGCTTCATCAACGACATCGCGGCCCCAAGCAATTCATCACGATCCCCGGAGCCGGACACCTCGACGCCGACTCGGAGCAATACCAAGTGACTCTTTCGCAGTTCTTGGAGCAACTTGAGCCGCTGGTTGATCACTCCAGACCCTAGTTGCATCGGTCACGACAAACTCTGGTGAACCCAAAATGCTGGCATCAGAAAGGGAGCCAGGGTGAGCGAGCAACAGGCCGCCAACTCGATTACCGGTCGATCTCTCCCATGACGACATCCAGGGAGCCGACGATGGCGGGAATGTCGGCCAGCAGAAAACCTTCGCTCAGCGGCGCGGTGACGGAGAGGTTACAGAAGCAGGAGCTTTTGGCTCGGGCGCGGAATGGTTCGGCTTTGTCGTTGCCGACGATGTAAAAGCCCATTGCGCCGCGCGGGCATTCGGTTTCGAGGTAGGCTTCATCGACCGGCAGCTTGGCGCTCATCTTGTACGGTACGCGGTAGGTGCCTTGAGACTTCGGGTACTTGGCCATCGCTTGGCGGACGAGACGGATGGCTTGCACGACTTCCATCATGCGGACGTAGAAGCGGCACCAATTGTCACCGAGCACGGCTTCACGCGGAGCGTCTTCAAACGGGCCGGAAATCACGTCGAACTCGTAGCCAGCGTAGTTGCGCGTGTAGATCGGCTCACCATCGCGACGGAGGTCGAAATCGACGCCGCTGCCTCGCAGGACCGGGCCGGTGCAGCCGTGACTGATCGCCAGTTCTTTGGTGAGAATACCCAGGCCCGCCGTTCGCTTGATGAAAATCTGGTTGCGAGTCAGCAGCGTGTGGTACTCGTTGATCCGCGGTTCCAGATAGTTGAGAAACATCTCGACCGCTTCGAGCCAAGTCATCTTGATGTTCTTGTTGCGCTTGGTCAGCGCGGCGAGGCCGGGGGGAATCGGGATCGTGTCCGGCAGGTCGTGTGTGGCTCCGCCGATCGTGAAGTAGCTGTAGGTCAGACGTGCTCCGCAGAGTTCCTCGAACAGGTCAAGAATGATTTCTCGTTCGCGGAAGGCGTACAGGAACGGACTGAACGTGCCGAGGTCGAGGCCATAGGCTCCCATGCCGACCAAGTGGCTGGCGATGCGGCCCAGCTCGGCGACCAGCACGCGAACGGTCATTGCCTTTTCGGGGACTTCCATGCCGATCAACTTCTCGACGGCCAACGCCATGCCGAGGTTCATGTTCATCCCGGCGAGGTAATCCATGCGGTCGGTGTAGGGCACCCACTGCGGCGGCGAGAGGTTCTCGCCGATCTTCTCGGCACAGCGATGCAGGTAGCCGATGTGCGGCGTGATCTCGTGAATGATCTCGCCGTCGGTTCGCAGCAGCAGCCGCAACA
Organism: Planctomycetaceae bacterium; assembly: GCA_046156195.1. GTDB lineage: Bacteria > Planctomycetota > Planctomycetia > Planctomycetales > Planctomycetaceae > SXKJ01. Next base: position 18,836 of record JBJXEX010000317.1, read on the forward strand.
CGCCGTGCGTGCTGGGATGCTGCGGGCCCATGTTGACGAGCATCTCGTCAGTGCGAACGTCGAATTCAATGACGCGGGGATCTTCGAGAGTCAGGCTCATGGCATCCTCAATCAACGCCGCAAGGCGTCAGTGTGTTTTGTAGCCACGCTCGCCAGAGCGTGGGCAGCGCCGTCACCCACGTTCTGGCGAGAATGGCTACCGGCGACGTCGCTACTTTTCGGCGACGGGTAAGTCGGGTTGTTCAGGTTTTCTTTGTTTGCCCGCTGGAAGCAGCATTTGCAGCGGACCAATGTTGAGACCAAAGTAGGCGAGACAGTTCAACAACAAGTAGGTGGCGGCGGCTTCGTCGAGATTGCCGATCAGCGGCAGATTGTCCGGGATGAACTCAACGACCCCGACTCCAAAGTTCAACAGATACAAGGCTGAGATCGCCCCCAGCAAAAGCACGAACAAACTCTTGAGCAATTGCATCGTCGATTCTCAGTCCCGCGCTCCGCGTGGAAGTTACCGTCCGCGCACTCCGTGATACTCCAGTGGCATGTCGTAGTCTTTGCGGAGAGGATGGCCTTCCCAGTCCTCCGGGCAGAGGATGCGTTTCAGATTCGGATGCCCGGTGAAGTTGACCCCCACGAGGTCGTAGCATTCCCGTTCGTGCCAATCAGCGATGGCCCAGACGGCTGAGACCGACGGGACTTCAGGGATCGTCTTCGTCGCCTCGTCTTTCCAACGCGGGACTTTGACTTTGATCGTGATGCGATGCCGCAGCGCGTAGCTGGTCAGGTGATAGACGACTTCGACGTGCGGCTGATGATTGAACTTGGCCGCCTTCTTGGCGTCGGGTTCAAAGTAATCGACGCCACAGAGGTCGTTGAGATGATCGAACTGCGTCCGCTCGTCGTGCTTCAGAAAGCGAGCGACATCGACGATCGCCGTGGGAGCGACTTCGATCCACGGGTCTTTGGCGGTGAAGTTCGAGCCGGTGATTTTGGACTCACCGAATTGGCTGACGAGGAGCTTGTGGAGGTCTTCGGCGGTCATGGGAGCAATTTTCGATTTTTGTTTTTTGATTCTTGATTTGAGCGAACAAGCTCGTTACGAAACGGTCTCTTCGACCGGGCCGGGCTTCTGGTAGGCGCGGACCCAATCGAGGTCGCCTCGTTTCCAGACGTAAGCGAAGCCGACGAGCAGCACGGCGAAGAAGACGGCGATGTCAACCACCCCCATCATTCCGAGCCGCATCGCGGTATCTGGTGTAATGGCTTGCGACGCGTCGAGCGTTCCGGGGGTGATGTTGAGCAGCTTTTCGGAAATCTGCGTGCGAGCTTCCGGGGACAGGCGATTGTCGGCGAGTTGCATCGCTCCGCCATACACCGAGGCCCACGGATAGAAAAAGGCGACCTCGACATCGAAAATAATGAACAGCAACGCGACCGTGTAATACCTCAGATCGAACTGGATGTAGCTGGAGCCGATTGTTGGCTCGCCGCACTCGTAGATCGCGTCTTTCTCGGCAGTCGGTAAGGTTGGACGAACGAGCCGGCCGATGACGAGCGGGACCAATGCCATGCCGATCCCGGCGACAATCAACAGGACAATGTGGCTGACAAGGTCGGTCATGGGCAGGTCTCGTAGCCACGCTCGCCAGAGCGTGGGAGAGGATTCACATTCGCTCACGCTCTGGCGAGCGTGGCTACAGCTACGATTTCGTGGAACTGTAACGGGGTTGAGGTCGCAAGCCATCTACAGACTGACGGCCCTGGAAGCCAGCCGTCAGTTCGTGCCAGAAGCCAACTTCCGGCTCACCGAGCTTCCAGCACAAGCAGGCTTCGCGGCCATCGACCAGCGTGGGGAAGTCGATCAAACCGACGTTGGGATCTTTCAATTCGATACCGAGATCCAACAACTCATGAGCGAAACCATTCAGTCGTTCGATGTCGGCTTGGATGTCGGCTTGCATCTGTTCGAGTTCTTCGGTGTAGGGCGAAGCGACTCGTCTGGAACCGAGTTGATTGCGTTCGATCAGGTCGATGAGCCGTTGTCGCCGCTCAGTAACATCGCGAAATAATTCCACGATGTCGTTGACGATGACGCGAACCAGAGGGAGGCGTTGATTCGCCTCAGCCAGCGTGAAGTAACGCTTCGATTGTTCGTTCGTCGGAGGAGCGGCGGCGGCTTTCATGATTTAGTGCTCGCTGGCTTCAAAGCCGAAAGGGCTGGGTTCGCCCTTGACCCAAACTGGTTCGTAAAGGACTTTCGATTCCGACACGGCAGCAGGATTGAGCGTCGTTTGGCCCCAGGCCGTTTGCAACGGCAGCTTGGCATAATCAACGATGCAGCCATCACGGCTGTAGCAGCTCAGATCATGGTTTGATCCCATGAAGATGCAGTCCACCGGACAAGGCTCGACGCACAGAGCACAGAACATGCACTTGGTGTAGTCGATGGCGAAGCCTTCAATGCGGAAGCCCTTGCCGACCGTGTTCTTCACTTTTTCGATGTAAATGCAATCGACAGGGCAAGCCACGGCGCACTTCTCACAGCCGATGCAGGTCGTGAGGTCGAAGCGGTGGAAGCCACGGTAACGGGCTTTGACCGGAACCGGCGCTTCGGGGTAGACGAATACGTCCGCGAAATTTTGGCGGCGGTAGGTCCTGAACATGCACAAGCTCGTCACCCACATCCCTTGGAGGACCGTGCTGACGGCTAACCAAACATTCCGAAACCAATTGAACATGGCGTTGGCATCGCTTTCGGTTGAACGGAATTCTGAGCGGAGCATCGCAGTTCCGACAAAGCCGCCGGAACGAAGGGGGCGGATTATAGGTACGAGGCGAACAGACTCAAGGCACCGACCGACACGAACTAAAAGGGCTCGAAGGGCATGTTGTGAAGTTTTTAGAGCGGTGCTATCCGGCTTGGGGACTGTTGATCGATTCTCGTTCCCACGCTTTGAGATTCAACGGCGGGACACTGATTGACAGTCTGAAGGCCGTTCCTAGAATCGCGAGCCGGTGTGCTGCTTGGGCGAATCATCGCCGGCATGAATTGATACCCCCCACGGCATGCTCTTGCTCCCATCGGTCATCTGACCGGTGGGATTTTTTTTGGGCCGCTGACTGGAGCCGCTCGTAATGATTCGCACGCCCGTGATGGCCGACAACTTGCCTCCGCAGTTTCTCGAATTGCTCGGAGCTGATTATGAAGTCTTGCCGTGGGACACGTCGGCCGACTCGGACTCGTTGCGACGAGCCGCAGCCTTGATCACCTATGGCCATCCTCGTGTGGACGGGCCGCTGCTGGATCGCGCTCCGAACGTGAAAGTGGTCAGCAATCACGGCGTCGGTGTCGATCACATCGATGTCGTGGCTGCGGCCGAGCGAAACATTCCGGTGGGGAACACGCCCGGCTGTTTGGATGGCTCGACGGCCGACATGACGTTCGCGCTGATCCTAGCGACGGCGCGAAATATCGTGATCGGTGATCGGTACGCGCGCAGTCCAGAGTTCACCGTCTATGACCCGTCGCTGTTGATCGGCAAAGAGGTCCACGGCTCGACGCTGGGGATCGTCGGTCTGGGCCGCATCGGCAAGCAGGTGGCTCGGCGAGCACGCGCGTTCGACATGCGGGTGCTGTACCACAATCGCCGGCGCGATCTCGCGGCCGAAGGAGAATTTTGCGCCGAGTTCCGCTTGCTCGACGACCTCTTGGCCGAGAGCGACTTCATCGCGTTGAATTGCCCGTTGACCGATGAGACGACGAATCTCATCTCGACGCCGCAGTTCGAGCGGATGCGGCAATCGGCCGTGCTCATCAACATGTCGCGCGGCGCGGTCGTTGATACGGACGCCTTGTACGCGGCCCTGAGTACCGGCCGCATTGCCGGGGCGGGGCTCGATGTCACTCAACCAGAACCGCTGCCACGCGAGCACCCGCTGTTGAAGCTGCACAATCTCGTGCTCACGCCGCACCTGGGGAGTGCTTCGGATCGAACTCGCCGCTGCATGATCGCGATGTCGATCGAAAACCTCCGCGCCGGACTGGCCGGACAATCGCTGCCGTATCGCGTGGGGTAAGCGTGTTGTCAAACGGCATCGCGTCGGACGCAACACGTCATAGCCGGTAACTCTGGAAACTGTTGGCCAATGTGCGGCGGACTTCGCTCCGACTGCGGAAGATCGCCGTCACGCCACGGTCCCTCGTGTGTTCTTTGTGTGTTTGCAGAATCGAGGTTCGCACATCGCGACCTCAGGGCCAACGCGGAATCGGACACCACGCGCTGTCGAGGAGACAGCCATGCAATACCACTGGAATCAATGGCTCACAAAACTGACTTGGACTTGGCAATCCACCTCCGTGAACGACTACCTGTGGGCCGTCATCGGTCTCCTAACCACGGGCTGGTTTCTTTCGACTTTGCGCCGGTCGTAGTGCGTCATTGAGGTGACGAATTGATGTGACTGTGCGGCACGGCGCTAGCGCGTTCCGGCGGATTGATCAGTTCGGAACGGCGAAGCCGGCAGGCCCGCGCCGTTGATGAGATTGGCATCCGGGTTGTCGGCCCAGGCATAGCGAACCGCTTTGGGTTGCTTGATTGCCGGATGCCAGACGATGACTTGGTCGCCGTCGATGCGAGCCTTGGCCGGGAGCCATTTCTGGTCGGCACCGGAGATGACGAAGCCTTTGAGTTCGTCGCCGTTGGTCTTCAACCCGTCGGCGAATCGAAACGAAAGCACCACTTCTTCGCCGGTGATCTCATAGCCATCGGGGAGTGGGCCGGAGGCGACGACGTTCTTCTGGTTATAGACCTTGGCGAGTGCCCACATCGCCAGGCGTTTGCCGACCCCTTGTTTGTCTTTCGGATGGATGTCGTTGGCCTCGCCCAAGTCGAGCGTGATTGCCATGCCAGTATTCGGAACTTTCAGAGTCTTGAGCATCTGCTCGCGAACCGTGGTCCAGCCGGTCTCTTCGACAGGCTCGGCTTGAGCTTTATGAAACAGCGGCAACTGCACCCAAGCGAATGGAAAATCTCCCTGTCCCCAGCGGCCACGCCAGTCGGCGATCATCGTTCGGAGTTGCAGTCCGTAATTCTCGGCACCGCTCCCTCCGCGATTGGAATTCGCATTCGATTCCCCCTGATACCAGACGGCACCGCGAATCGCATAGGGGATCAACGGCGCGATCTTGCCGTTGAAGAGGACCGCCGGGTGATGCGAATTCTTGCGCGGGTTGACGGGCGATTGTGGTGCTCGCGGCGGTGGCTTGCCGGCATCGCGAGCTTGCTTGGTGGCGACGCGCCACTGAGCTTGTTGTTTCTCAAACGCCGCTTTCGCTTTCTCAGGATCGTAAGTCGCGGTGTCGTTGTCCCAGCGTGCAATCAGCGGCTTCAACTCCGCGAGATCTTTCTGAGCGGCCATGCTCGTCCAGGCTTCGATCGGCGTGCCTCCAACAGATGAGTTGATGAGTCCGACCGGCACCTTCAACGACCTGTGCAGTTCGCGTCCAAAGAAGAACGCGGTGGCCGAAAAGTTGCCGACCGTGTCGGGACTGCACACCTCCCATTTGCCGCTGCCACCCTCTTGCGGTTCGGTCGCGGGGCCGGAACTCTCGCGAAACATGCGGATGCTCGGCAGGTTCGAGGCGGCTTGCTCGGCCTCGAAATCTTTCGAGCGAGAGACGGTCATCGCCATGTTCGATTGCCCGGAACCGAGCCACACTTCACCGACCAAGACATCGGCCACTTTCAGAGTGTTCTTTCCTTTCACAATCAACTCGTGCGGGCCGCCGGTCGTCAGCTTGTCGAGCTTGATCAGCCACTTGCCGTCGGCTCCGGCCTTGGCCGACTTCGATTGTCCCGCGACTGTGACCGTGACCTCTTCACCGTTCTCCGCCCAACCCCAAATCGGAGCGGAGACATCCTGCTGCAAGACCATGTGGTCCGAGATCACGGCCGGCAATCGCACGTCTGCCCAAGCGGCCGGAGTGAATAACGAGAACAACACGACGAGAAGGCAACTGATTCGGCGCTGCAAAGCGATTCGCATGATGAGTGTCCTGATGAGAACGGTCGAACGACGCGATGAAGCCAAAACCCGTAGCTCAGGCGGCTCGCCTGAGTCCCATCGCGTAGCTCAGGCGGCTCGCCTGAGTCCCATCAGGAGACGCGATCGCAGGCGGGCCGCCTACGCTACGAAATGCACGCAAGCCAACAACAAGATACCCACCCTCTCCGCGAGTGCCACCTTGACACTCAAAATCCTCGGTCCTAGAAACCCGCCCCCCGACAGGACGTCACACGATGCTCAAGGACGAGCTTTTCACTTTTTCTGAAACCGACCCCGCCGAAGAGTGCGTGTTGAACGGCCAGTTGCCGACGCGCTTGCGGCTGTTGTGCGTCGGACCTCGTGAACCTTCTTGGATCGGACTGACTTTGCAGTTGGATGCCGAAGGTGGCATCGAGCCGAAGTTCCGCTGGGTCTCGACCGCGACCGAGGCGCTGACCTTGTTACGCGACGACTCGTTTGACGCGGTGCTGATCGCGGCTGACTTGAACGCTTTCGCCGAAGCCGCGTCGCTGGTCAAGGCGATTCGCGCCAGTGGCTGCGAAGACCCGCTCGTGTTGCTGGCACCGCGCATCTCGGATGCCGATTGGCTCGACCTGTCGCGCGAAGAGTGCGAGCTGCTGCAAACGGGAGTGATGTGGGATTCGTCCGCGCTGGTCTCGGTGCTCAAGCGAGCGATCATCCGCAGCGAACAGACTCGACAAAGCCGCCGGCTGGAAATCGCGCAGACCAAACGCATGGCTCGCGAACGGGGCGAGACCGAGCATCTGCTCAGCCAACAACGCCGCATCATCGACGATCTCGATGCGACGGAAGCGACGAACGTCGCGCGACAGGCGTTGCTCGATTGCTTCGGCCGAGCCTCCGCGTGCCGCACCGAGTTGCCGCCGGAGATCAACAGCTACTACCAAGAACTGCTGCGAACGTACGTCATCATGGGTTCGGGGAATCTCGGCGGTGAGATCGCGAAGCTCGCCGAACTGCTGGCGATCGCCGGTTGCGGGCCGCGTGAAGCGTTATCGCTGCACCTGGAACGAGTCGAATCGCTGGTCGGCGGCTTGGGCAATCGCAGCACACGACACATCTTGGCTCGCGCGGATTTGCTCGCGCTGGAGCTGATGATTCATCTGGGCGAGTCGTACCGTCGCCGCGTGACTGTGTGACATTAGCATCAAACCAGAAGCCACCGTTACTTTCGAGTCTTTGTGGTTCTCTGAGTTCACTTCGCGTTCTTTGCGACCTTCTGTTTCCAACTGTGTTTTGAACAGAAGGTCGCAAAGATCGCGAAGTGGGACAAAGTCTTGCGAAACAACTTGTGAAACGGTCCAGTTTCCTTGATCCGGCAATTGTGTTGTGCGGTGTCAGGTTTTGTGATTCATTCGAGCTCCACGGAATTCGCGTGGCTGATGAATGGCCGCGCGAATTCATGAGGAGCGCGAATGAAAGCAGGTCTGATGTGAAAGGTGGCTAGGCTGTTGTTTGCGGCTCCGCCGGGCCAAGGCACTCTCAACCTCTCAATCCTCCACTCAAGACCCGGAAGACACTTTTCTCGTGTCCGTGCTTGTGATGTTGAGCGTTCCACTCACAATGTTGGCTCGATCGAAAGACTCCCGATTCCTTGGCGCTCACCATGACACGCTTCACGACCGGACAATTTCTGCGACGCAGTCTGCGGCATCACGCGCGATCGCACTTTGCTGTCGCGATCGGCGTGATCGTGGCCGCGATGGTCATCGGCGGAGCGTTGATCGTCGGCGATTCGGTGCGTGACAGTTTGCGGCTGTTGACGTACTACCGGCTGAACGCCGTCGATTACGCGTTGGTGAGTCATCGGTTCTTCCGCGAAGAGTCGGTCACCGCTCTGCGGCAACAGCCGGGGTTTGCGGATCGTTACAGCCGAGAAGCCCCTGTCTTGGTCTTTCCGGCGAGCTTGGAACGGAACGCGGACAGCAGAACTCGCGCGGCTGGCGTGACGTTGTACGGTGGCGATGAGCGGCTTTGGAAAGGGACGTTGGATTTTCAAAACACAGCGTCACCGACGGCGGAGGGCGTTGTGCTGAACTCGAAGCTGGCCGAGGAACTACGGGCTGCGCCTGGGGACGACATCTCGGTTTGGGTCGAGTTGCCCGTGACAATTCCGCGTGACACATTGCTCGGCGGCCAAGAGCAGCCATCCTCACAGGAATTGCGATTGAAGGTCGATGCCGTCTTGCCGGCCGATGTCGCCGCTGGCCGATTCAGTCTGCAACCGAGTCAGCAATTCCCGAAGGTCGCGTTCGTCAATCTACAAGCGTTGCAGAAGGCTCTGGACTTGGCGGTGGCCGAGCCGTCGAAAAAGAACCCACAAGGCAAACTTGCGCGAGTCAATGCGCTGTTCGTGCATAGCCGAGGTGTTGCTCGTGGCCAGAAGTCGCCTGCGATCAATGCGGCTCAGGAACTGACGCGAATGTTGCGAGCGTCGCTGACACTGGACGATCTACATTTGCGACTCGTGCCGAGTCCGTCGGGAAGTTATGTCTCGCTCGAAAGCGAGCGGATGATTTTGGAAGACTCGCTGGTGAAGTCGGCCGACGAGGTCGCTGCGAAGTTAAAGATGCCGACATCTCCCGTGCTGGCGTACCTCATCAACGAGATCAGTCGTGTCGGTGACGAAACGGGCAAGAAGTTTTCGATGTACTCGATCGTCGCGGGCGTGCCGGAACCGTCGCAGTTGGCGGCTCCGTTTGGTCCGATCGCGACGCCGCCGCTGGGATCAAACGGAGTGCTGCTCAGCGAGTGGCTCGCTCAGGACTTGGGCATCACGACCGATGACCTTCCATCGAGAATCGAAAATCAAAAATCAAAAATCAAAATCAAGTACCACCAAGTCGGTTCAAAAGGGGAACTGCCGGAAGAGGAGCAGACGTTCGAGGTGCGTGGCATCTTGCCGCTCGATGGTCGATTGGCTGGTGATCGAGGTTTGACTCCAACCGTGCCGGGGATCACCGACGCGAAGACCTTCAACGATTGGAAGCAGCCGTTTCCGATGCAGATCAACCGCGTGACGAAGCGCGATGATTACTACTGGGACAAGTACCGCGCGACACCGAAAGCGTTCTTTGACATTGAGGCAGCACGCGGTTGGTGGTCCAGTCGCTACGGCTCGGCGACCTCGCTGAGACTGGGCGCGGCGAACGGTCAATCGTTGGAAGAGTCCGCGAGTCAGTTCGAGTCGGACTTCCTGAAGGCTCTGCCAATGGACTCCGTCGGCCTGAGCATTCAGCCGGTGAAGTTCCTCGGCCTGCAAGCGGCGAGCGGGACGACTGACTTCTCCGGGCTGTTCATCGGCTTCAGCTTTTTCATGATCCTGTCCGGCTTGATGTTGATCAGCCTGCTGGTCCGCTTGGGGATCGAACGCCGTGCCAGTGAGATCGGCTTGCTCTCGGCGATCGGCTTCTCTCCCAGTCGCATCGGTCGCATGTTGTTGCTCGAACAGTTTTCCGTCGTGTTGCTCGGCGCGGTGATCGGCATCGTCGCGGCCGTCGGCTACGCGGGGCTATTGATTTACGGATTGCGAACATGGTGGGTCGGAGCCGTCGGGACGACCGAGTTGCGTTTGCACGCGGAGCCTCGTTCGTTGGTGATCGGCTTTGTGATGACGTTGTTCGCCGCGAGCATCTCCGCATGGTGGGGATTGCGCGGGTTGAGAAAACTTTCGCCGCGCGAACTGTTGGCCGGGCAGACCGAACTGACCGAGCGAGACGAAACACGAACCGCGCGACGCGGACGGCTTCAGCGAATGGCGATTCGCCTACTGGGCCTGAGCCTCACGATCATCGTCATCGTGATCGCCTGCCGGATGCCGGCCACGGAAGCGTTCTCCGGGCTGTCGTGGTCAACGGTGCTGTTCTTCGTCGTGGGTCTGAGCACGTTGACCGCCTCTCTCTGCGCATTCGCGGCGTGGCTCGATGGGGACCGCTTCGTGTCGATCCTCGGATCGGGACCGGTCGCGCTGCTGCGCTTGAGCCTGCGAAATGCGACTCGGCAACGGCGACGCAGTTTGTTGTCGCTGGCGTTGATTGCCTCCGCGACGTTCCTGTTGATGGCCGTCGCGGCCGGACGACGCAATCCCGCGACCGAGATGCCGGACCTTCGCTCCGGCAACGGTGGCTTCCTGTTCGTCGCCGAATCCATGACGCCGTTGATTCACGATCTGAGCACGCCGGAGGGACGAATTAAGCTGGACCTGAGCGACACATCCACCGCTCGCCTGTTGGATTCGATGACGGTCGCGGCCTTTCGCGTCCGGCCGGGTGAGAACGCGAGCTGCCTGAATCTGTATCAAACGCGAGTCCCCACGATTCTGGGAGTCCCTCGTGAATTCTTCACGGCCAGCTCAGAGCGATTCAAATTCGTCAACGCGCCGCGTCTGAAAGCCGGGCCGTGGACTCGTCTGGAGCAACCAGAAATCGACGGCGCGATCCCCGTCTTCGGCGACATGAATACGTTGATGTACTCGCTTCACAAAGGAGTCGGCGACACGATCCAAGTCCCCGATGAGACCAACCCGAAGGCGACACTGCGGATCGCGGGGATGCTCGATAGCAGCGTCTATCAAGGCGTGCTGCTGATGTCCGAGGAGAATTTCAAGAAGTTGTTCCCGGAGCGATCCGGCTACCGCTACTTCCTGATCGGCGATCGTCGCTTTGAAACAGAGGGGCGAGCATTGTCGAAAGCCGAAGCTCGCCAACTGTCCGATCTGTTGGAGACGGGACTCGCTCCCTATGGCTTCGATGTCGAACCGATTGGCGATCGGTTGGCGAGTTTCCTGTCGGTGCAGAACACCTACTTGAGCACGTTTCAAACGCTCGGCGGATTGGGCTTGCTGCTGGGGACGTTCGGTCTCGGCACGGTCATGCTGCGCAACGTAATCGAACGCCGCTCGGAGTTGGCATTGCTCCGCGCGATTGGCTTTCGGCCAGCGTCGATTCGCTGGTTGGTGCTCTTCGAGAACGCGTTCTTGCTGGCCTGTGGATTGGTGGTCGGGACATGTTCCGCCTTGCTCGCGATGCTGCCGCATCTGCTGAGCACAGGAGCCGACGTGCCCTGGTTGTCGGGAGCAGGATTGTTGATTGGCATCTTCGGAGTCGGACTCTTGGCCGCAACCGTTGCGACGGCGGAGGCCGTGCGAATGCCGATCGTGGCGGCACTGCGTGGGGAGTGAGACTGCGGAAAAACGGTATAACGGCGATCGGCTTTCGGCTATCGGCCGGAGTCGGTTTCCGGCCGTCAGCCGATCGCCGAAAGCCGATCGCCGTTATACCGTTTTTAGTGATTTTCATGGCAATCGCGTCACGCGCTCGCCCCGAGTTCGCGGCGCAACGCCTCGAAGCGTTCGGTGAGTTGCGACAGCGATTGCTCGGCGGTCTTCAGTCGCTCGGCAAGCTGGGTGTTGTTGGTTTGCAGTTCCGCGACGGAGAGTTCGAGTTCGACGAGGCGCAATCCGCTGGAGGGAGTACTCGTCGCGTTCTGCGGCGCGGAGTCGTGTCTACGAAGGTTGCTAGAGCCTGTGTCCTCGCGGAACGTATTGGCCGTCGGCCATTCGGCGACGGCGAGCGTTCTGTTCTCGTCCGGTTTGTAGAAGTTGTGATCGACCTCGACGCCGCGAACATCCAACGGGCCGTTGGCTTGGACATATCCCTGAGCTTGCAGCGCTTTCAATTCGTCACGCAATTGTTCGAGCGTTGGGATGTCGTGCAATCGGCTGGCTCGCGTGCGGAGGTCGCCGACCGATTGCCGACCGCGCAACCACAGCTCGGTCATGATGGCCAGTTGAGGCTCGTTGAACGGAAACCGTTTGCGAGCGTAATGCCGATACCGCTCGGTGCGACCCGACTCGGTATGCACGACGGCGGCCAAGCCCATCTCGCGCAGTTGATCGACGGCACGCTGGATGTCGTCTTCGGATGACTCGGTCAATGGCGAGCGGTTGTTCTTCTGATTGCAGCCGGTGGTCAGTGCTTTGAGTGTGAGCGGGTAATACTCCGGCGTGGTGATTCCCTTTTCGATCAGCACGCCCAGCACTCGACGTTGCGACTTGCTGAGGACTTTGATGGGCGGAAGCTGATCGGCGGACGAGTTGAAGTCGGACATGCGTGGTTCCCGGAGCAATGACGGATGACGAAGTACCCAATGACGAGAGAATGACGAATTGCGGATGATGAATCTATCGTGATTGAAACTCGTTCCCACGCGGAGAGGCTGTGAAGATTTGGAGCAGCGACCGTGAGGGAGCGGTCATGCGTCGTTCTTTCGTCATTGGGGACTTCGTCCTTCGTCATTGAGTGCCATTTCGCCGGGTTGACGGCCTCGCCGAAGTTCCCCTACGTTCCCGCCCGCTTTTTAGGTCAACGTAACCGTTTTTTAGAGGTGATTCGCGCAATGGCTGATCTGATTCTTCCGCATGGTGGTTTGTCCGAGCCTGTGTGCCGGACGGTTTCGAGCGACGATATCGCGAGCTTCCAAGCGGAAGCCGCTGCACTCCCCAAAGTCCCCGTGTCGAGCGCCGATTTGTCATCGGTCTATCGCTTCGGCGACGGAACCCTCAGCCCGCTAACCGGGCCGATGAATTCGGCAACGTACAACCGCGTGCTCGATGAATCGGTGATCGAGCACAACGGCAAACTCTTCGCCTGGACGATCCCGATTTCGTTTCCGATCACCGCGGAGTTGGCCAAGACGATCAAGGCCGGCCAGAAGGTCGCGTTGACGAATCCCAACGGCGATGTGGTCGCGACGCTCGACGTGAACGATGTCTTCGCGTGGCCGAAGCTGAAGTATCTGCAATCGGTTTATCTGACGAACCGCATCGACCATCCGGGTGCCGACATGGTCATCAAGGGGGAGGCCGACAAGTCGCATCTGATCGGCGGCGAGATTCGTGTCCTGCCGCAGCCCAAGAATGCGTCGTTCGGCAAGTATGTGCTGACCCCGCGTGAAGTCCGCAAGCTGCTCGCGACCAAAGGCTGGAACGCCGTCGTCGCGTTTCAAACCCGCAACCCGCTGCACCGTGCTCACGAGTACGCGCTGGTCTATGGCCTCGAAGCGTTGCTGCGTGAGGGCTTCAATGCCGGCGCGTGTCTGAACCCGCTCATCGGTGAAGTGAAGGGGGACGACGTCAACGCCGAGATCCGGATGCAGACCTACGAGAAGCTGATCACCGACCGCTCGCTCGGCGACGGTGACAGCGATCAGACGCTGTGGAAGCCGCGCAATGAGTCGGTGCCCGACCGAGTCGTGTTGCTCGGCCTCGATATCAAGATGTTCTACGGTGGTCCGAAGGAAGCGGTGATGCACGGCATCTACCGCCAGAACATGGGCTACACGCACCTGGTCATCGGCCGCAAGCACGCCGACGCGCCGTATGCCAACGGCGAGTCGATTTGGGGTGACTTCGATGCTCAGGAGATTTTCAAGAAGCTCGGCGGCGACCTGAAGATCAAGACGGTCAACGTGGGCTTCGCGGCGTATTACGAATCGGCTGGCCGAGTCGATCTCATGGAACGCCACAAAGACGAGAAGCCTTGGTCGATCAGCGGCAAGGACATCCGCGCCACGTTGCTGAAGGGTGATTTGGTCGATGGCCGCATCATGCGTCCCAGCACCAGCCAGATCCTCAGCGCGGCGATGAAGGTTGGCTAAGGGGGCTGTGCATGATTTGGTTCCGAGACTATCTCTGCGGTCTTCCAAACTCTTGCGGTGCAAAAGTAACACCGCAAGAGATTGGAAGACCGCAGAGGTCGATCGCATCATCGAAGTCTCAAGACCTCGGCAACAGCAACAAGCCCTTCCGAAGCCCGGTTCGCCACGGCGAACCGGGCTTCAGTCTTTCGTGCCTTGAATTGCACGCAATCGCCACTGGATACTGGCTCACGCGAAAACTCCGCAGTGACCACGAAATCTAAAACCCGAAGAGCGTTCAGCGAGGCCCGCCATGCGTTCTCCGTTTCCCGGAATGGACCCGTTTCTGGAAGACCAGGCCGATCCTTGGTGGTCGCGATCCGACACCGGTTCCAATTCTGCCGTGGTGACTTGGACTGGCTCACTCGGCCTCGTAGGTCTTCATCCGCAGTCCGGCTTTGCCATCCGCAGCAAGAATGAACTTCCTGCGGATGGCAAAGCCGGACTACGGATGGAAGACAGGCAAACTTGGCCAAGGGCGATAGGTCAATCCCTAATGGCAGAGGAGCGTCGCGAGACCTATTTGGTCATTCGCGAGCGAACCTCGTTTGAAGTCGTCACGGTGCTCGAAACACTGTCTCCCGCCAACAAGCAGACGACGGCCGACGGTCATCGCGAATACCTGAAGAAGCGGGAAGAGCTGCTCGAAAGCAAGTCGCACTTCATTGAATTGGACTTGCTGCGAGGCGGCCAGCGGATGCCGTTGTGCGAGCCTCGTCCACGCGGCGATTTTTTCGCGATGATCAGTCGCGTCGAAAAGCGTCCGCGCGTTGAAGTCTTTGCTTGGACGCTGCGTCAGCGAATGCCGGTCATCTCGGTTCCGCTGGCGAAGGGCGATCCCGACGTCAAACTCGAACTGCAAGCGGTGTTCGACACGGTTTACGTTCGTGCTCATTACGAGCTTTCGCTGAACTATCAGACCGAACTGCGTCCGACGCTCAACGCCGATGAGGCCGCTTGGATTCGCGAGCGGATCACGCAAAGTACGGCTTCGATTCCCTGAGATCGGATGACGCCCAATGGCACTCACTTTACTTCGTCGCCACGCTCGCCAGAGCGTGTCGGAAAATGTAACCCGAAGCGTTAGCGAGGGAGTTTGGATGGTGATTTCTCGACGATTCCGACCCTCGCTGACGCTTCGGGTTACATGATTCCGACTTTTTCGACAGGCTCGCCGGTTGCATTCATTGGAGAACTCATGAACGCGCTCGAAACCGTTAATCGTTATGTCACCGAAGCGGCCATGACCCTCAAGCTCGATGATGGGTTGATGACGTTTCTGCTCACGCCTGACCGGCAGTTGCGCGTTGAGATTCCGATCATCCGCGACAACGGCAAGCTGGAGGTTTTCATCGGCTATCGCATCCAGCACAACGACTCGCGCGGGCCGTTCAAAGGGGGACTGCGGTATCACCCGGAGGTCACCGACTCGGAAGTTTGTGCGCTGGCGTCGCTGATGACTTGGAAGACGGCGATCGTCGATATCCCGTTCGGCGGCGCGAAGGGGGGCATTCAGGTCGATACGAAGTTGCTCTCGAAGTTGGAACTCGAACGGCTGACGCGGCGGTTCACCGACATCATCGACCCGATCATCGGCCCGAACATCGACATCCCCGCTCCCGACGTTGCCACCAACGAGCAGACGATGGCCTGGATCATGGACCAATACTCGCGGCGTCACGGCTACACGCCGGCAATTGTGACGGGCAAGCCGGTCTCGCTGGGTGGCTCGGAAGGACGCGGCGCGGCGACTGGATTGGGAGTTGCCTTTGCGACTCGCGAGGCGTGCCGGTCGTTCGGCATCGACTTGAAGGGGGCGCGAGTCGTCATTCAAGGCTTCGGCAAGGTCGGCACGCACACCGCGATTTCGCTCCGCGACATGGGGGCCAAGATCATCGCCATCAGCGATGTGTCGGGAGGCTTCGTCAACACGCAGGGCATCGACTTGGCCGAAGCATTGCGACTGCACGCGGCGACCGGCTCGATTCACGAATTGCGGGACGGCCACTCGGTCACGAATGCCGAACTGATTGCGACCGAGTGCGACGTGTTGATCCCCGCCGCGCTCGAAGACGTCTTCACGGCGCAGAATGCGGACACCATCCAGACGAAACTGATCGTGGAAGGGGCGAACGCTCCGACAACATTCGAGGCCGATCAGATTTTTGAGAAGCGCGGCATTCACATCGTCCCCGACATTCTGGCGAATGCCGGAGGCGTGACCGTTAGTTACTTCGAGTGGGTGCAAAACCTCCAGCAGTTCCGCTGGGAATTGTCCGAGGTCAATCAACGCTTGGAACGCCGCATGGTTCAGGGCTTCCAAGCGACCAAGTCCAAAGCCGATGAGTATCGCACGACGCTCCGCCGAGGCGCGTTCCTGCTGGCTCTCGACCGAGTCGCCGAAGCGACTCGGCTACGCGGTTTTTAAGGCGAACGGCAACAGTTAAGAGGCTGTGCCAGAATTCACTCAGAGACTTCAATGATGCGTTCGACCTCTGCGGTCTTCCAATCTCTTGCGGTGTTACAGAGGCACCG
>JBJXEX010000072.1:0-21171 GCA_046156195.1 Planctomycetaceae bacterium
CAGCCGAACTACAAACTTGGCTTCCTTGCCCATGAGTCGCTCCTGAAATGAGAATCCGCTCGTCAATCGCGGTTCATCCCACAAAACGACCCAACTCAGCAATCCAAAGTTGGCGGACCACTAGTTCGCGATTTCTTGCCGGCTTGCGCGCATTTCTGAGCCTCGCCGACAATGTAACCCGAAGCGTCAGCGAGGGCGGATCCTCCCTCGCTGACGCGTCGGGTTACATTTGGTTGCGGCTCCGCCGCGATGTTTAACGGCAAGCCGGATGGGGGCGGTTCGTGAGTGTCACGAAATATCGACGACATAGGTGCCCGCGATTTGATCGTGGAGGCAGCGATGCTCCTCGTTAAAGATGAAGAGGATATCGACGAGACTGTAAATTCCTCCCACGCAGGGGAGCATGCCAATGAATGAGTTCACGACGGCTCGCAGCAGAAAGCATTTCACGAAGCTGGCGGGGGCGTTGGTTTCGTAGTCGTAGATTTGTGTTTTGACCAAGTACTTGCCAATGGACTGGCTGCGTGTGGCCAGCAGGTAGAGTTGCAGGCCCAGCAAGGCCAGGACACCCAGCACGCACGCCAGCGCTCCCGCGATGGCAAGGGGAGAGCCTTGATCAAGACCTCGTTCGCCACCGCCGGCCACGAGGAGACCACCGCCGGGAACGAGAAAGGCGATTCCCGACAAGCCGTCAGCCAGCGATCCGATAAACCGTTTGCCCAGGTCAGCGGTGTTGCCGGCGGGACCTCCGCCGCGCGACGAACTTCGCCGATTCGAACCGGAACTGCGCTTCAGACTGGGATCGAAGATCTCACCACAGTACCGGCATTTCCGAGCATCCTTCTTGATGTCCTCACCGCAGGCGGGGCAGGAGCGTTGAGCGTCCGCGGCGGTGGTCTCGTCGTCACTGCTGGCCGCGCCGAAGTCGAATTGGTCGTCCGCTTCCGCGTCGAGAATCTCCGAATGCGGAACCGCCACGATGCTGCCGCAGTCCGGGCACTTGGCGTTTTTGCCGGCGTGTTCCTCTTGGGCTTTGAGCACTTTCCCACAAGTGTCGCAGGTCACTCGGATGGTCACGATTGAACTCCCTGTTGTTGATGAAGACTGTCCAAGCCCGCGTTCTGGCGAACGCGGCTACCGTTCTGGCAAACGGGGCTACGAAGGTGCGAAGTCGTCGCGGAATGTCCAAGGTCCAAGTCGCAATGTCCATTGAATGAGCGGCCAATGAGCATTTGGTGTGAATAGAGAAGAGGGGTCGGGTGTGCGAATTTCAGAAATCGCCGCGAGAGGTTTGGGACGTGGGAAAATCGAGAACGGCGATTTCTGAAATTCGCACACCCGACCCCGGACGTTCCAAACTTCACAGCCTTGGAGCGTGGGAATGAGATTTCACTTTTCCCATTCGCGAGCGAACAGCAGAGCGCGGCTGCGAACTGGGGGGCTGAGGGTCAGGTCGGACTCGATCGCGTCGGGCCATTCGGTGGGAGGTCGGCCTTGGTCGCGGAGCCAGTGGATCGAACTCAGAGCTTCTCGTTCCGTTCGCAGTTCTGGCGTCCACGGGCGAGCATCCCAGAGCTTGATCGTGCCGTCCGAGTTTGAGGACGCGAGACGTTGCTCATCCGCGCTGAATGCGACGCTCCAGACATTCCCCGCGTGGCTTTTCAACGTGAGCGTTTCTTGCCCGCTGGTCGCGTCCCACAGTTTGACCGTCTGGTCGGTACTGGCCGAGACCAGCCGTTGTCCGTCCGCGCTAAACGCCACGCTCATGACGTGGTTGGTGTGACCTTTCAACGTGAGAAGCTCCTCGCCGCTGATGGCATCCCAGACTTTGACCGATTGATCCTTACTGGCCGAGGCCAGACGTTTCCCATCCGCGCGAAACGACACGCTCCAGACTTGGCCGGTGTGGCCTTTCAGAGTGAGTTGTTCCTGACCGCTGCTGACATCCCACAGCTTCACCGTTTTATCCCAACTGGCGGACGCTAACTGTTTCCCATCGGCGCTAAACACCACGCATTTGACCGGGCCGGTGTGCCCTTTCAACGTGAGTCGCTCTTGGCCCGTCACCGCGTCCCACAACTTCACCGTCTTGTCCCAACTGGCCGAGGCCAATTGTTTGCCGTCGGGACTCCACGCCACGCTCATGACCAAGCCGGTATGTCCCTTCAACGTCAGCAGCTCGTGGCCGCTGGTCGCGTCCCAGAGTTTGACCGTCTTGTCCCAACTGGCCGATGCCAGACGTTGGCCATCGGAGCGAAATGCCACGCTCCAGACTTGGCCGGAGTGGCCTTTCAACGTCAGCCGCTCTTGGCCGCTGATGACATCCCAGACCTTTACCGTCTGATCGTCGCTGGCCGAGGCCAGTCGTTTTCCATCCGCGCTCAACACGACACACGCGACTCCGTCGGAATGTCCTTTCAACGTGAGCGACTCCGAATCGTGCGAGGCATCCCAGACCTTGACCGTGCGATCCCAACTGGCTGACGCGAGGCGATTGCGAATCGTGGAGAACGCGACGCTCGCGACTCCGCTGGTGTGGCCTTTCAAGGTGAGCAGTTCCCGACCGCTCGTGACATCCCACAACTTCACGGTTTGATCGGCGCTGGCCGAGGCGAGTTGTTTCCCGTCCGCGCGAAACGTGACGCTGGCCACCAAGCTGGTGTGGCCTTTCAAGGTGAGCAGCTCGTGACCGTTGGCGGAGTCCCACAGCTTCACTGTTTGATCCCGACTGGCCGATGCGAGACGTTTCCCCTCCGCGTCAAACGTGACGCATTGAACCGCGTCGGTGTGACCATTCAAGGTGAGCAACTCCTGGCCGCTCGTGGCATCCCACACCTTCACCGATTGATCCGCGCTGGCAGAGGCCAGTCGTTTGTCGTCCGCGCTCAAGGCGACGGCATAGACCGCGTTGGTATGCCCCTTCAACGTGAGCGTCTCCTGACCGTTGGTGATGTCCCACACTTTCAGCGATTGATCGTCACTGGCGGAGGCCAGCCATTTTCCGTCGGAGCTCAACGCGACACCTCTGACCGCGCCGGTGTGTCCCTTCAATGTGAGCAGCTCTTGGCCGGTCGTGGTCTCCCAGAGCTTCACCGTTTGATCGTCGCTGGCTGAGGCGAGCCGCTTTCCGTCGGTGCTCCATGCGAGGCTCAAGACCCAGCCGGTGTGGCCTTTCAAGGTGAGCAACTCCTGGCCGCTGGTGATGTCCCAGACTTTCACCGTTTGATCGTCACTGGCCGAGGCCAGACGTTTTCCATCCGCGCTCCAGGCGACGCTCAAGACGCTTCCGGTGTGCCCTTCGAGAGTCCTTTGGTCGGCCTGAGTCAGATGATTCCAATAGTGCCACTCGAAGCCCCGCAGATCGAGTTGCTCGGGTCGCGGCCGAGTATCACTGAGCAAATCTCTCAGCCGTCCGATGTGATTATTCTCCCAAGCCCCTTGAGCGAGATTCAGGTTGGCGGCATAGAGCAGACGTTGTCCGCGTCTCGTTTCTTCGTTGGCTCGATCGGCGTTTTGGACCGCCTTCTCGCGAGCGACTCGTTCCTGTTCGGCCAAAGCGGCGTTGGCCTGAGCGAGTTGGATGGCCTTGGTCTGTTCGCGAATGGCGTGGCTGGCTTCGGCGTTGGCGCGGAGAGCTTCGCGACGAGCGGCGAGTCCGAAGATCGTCGAGACCGTACAGCCGACGAGCAGAGACACGGCGAGAAACAGGCTCAGCGCGGCGACCGCCGGATTGCGACGACGCCAGAGACGCAATCGTTCGCGCAGCCCGGCGCGATAGACAGAGACCGGTTGATGAGCCAGAGACCGCTTCACATCCGCCGCCAGAGCTTTCGCATCGACGTAACGGTCGTCTCGTTTCTTGGCCATCGCGGTGGCGCATACCGCATCGAGTTCGCGTGAGATCGTGGGATCGAGCTCGCGCGTGCGGGGCGTCTCCCCTTCGCAGATGCGCCGCATCAGGTCATGCACGGTGAAACGGGGGGGGGCTTGAGGAGGCACATTCGGCGCGGGGACGGCACTCCCGCCATCCCGCTGAGCGGGAGGGGTTCCGTGCTTTGGCTCGTCTTCCACGACAGTCAGGTTGGGATCGGGAGGGTTCGGTGAGTGCGGCAGCGTGGGAACTAATGCGGCCAGCGCCGTGACGGGAGGTCGAGCAGGCGCGTGAGCAGGCGCGTGAGCGGGCGCGTGAGCGGGCGAGCGGTGCGGTTGGTGCCCGGTCAGGATTTCAAACAGGATGGCTCCCAAGCCATAGACGTCGGTTCGTTGATCGAGCAAGTCCACTCGGCCCGCCGCTTGTTCGGGAGCCATGTACCCCGGCGTGCCGAGCTTGTGTCCGACCATCGTTGCCTGCGATTGCGCATCGTCGGTGAGCACCACCAACTCGGTCGCCTCGTCCGGGCTGCCGATCTGTTTGGCTAAGCCCCAGTCGAGCACGATCGCTTCGCCATAATCGCCGAGGACGATGTTATCCGGCTTCAAGTCGCGATGAATGATGCCTCGCGAATGCGCATAGGCCAGCGCCTCGCACACATTCACGAAGACATTCAACATGCGAGGCAGCGACAGCGGGTCTTCGTGGCCGGATCGGACCTGCTCGTGATGCCGCCGAATCACCTTCGTCAGCGTTTCGCCGTTGACCAGCTTCATCGTGTAGAACGGCCGCGAGCCGCGATGAACTTCGTAGACCGGAACGATGTTGGGATGCTGCAACTGTCCGGTGATCTGTGCCTCTTTGATCAGACGCCGGACCATCTCTGGCGACGCGGCTCCGGGCTTCACTTCCTTGAGCGCCACGTCGCGAGCGAGGTCGTTATCCCGCGCCAGCCAAACCTTGCCGAGTCCCCCTTTGCCGACCTCGCTGACCCAGGTGTATCGCGTCTTCGGATTCTCCGTGTCCGTCAGCGTAGCGCGCATCGTTTCGATCAGCACCGGCCCTCTCGACGGCCACGAGCCGAGCGATTTCTGAATGTCGGCATCGGCCACTTGCTGGATCGCATCGCAGGTCTCGGCATTCACGACGGAGTTCAGCGTGACCTGCGGATCGTCCTGATGCTTGGCCAGTTTGCGAACGACCAGCGACTCGACGAATTCGCGATCCCGCTCGGTCAACCAACCGCGAGCGACCAGCAATTCGGCCAACGACTGCGACTTGTTCTCGGCCCACGCGCGGCACGCCGACGTGAGCTGCACCAAGTCGAGCAAGTCGTTCTCGAAGGCCAACACGGCAAACAGGAGTTGCTTCTCGGTCATGCGCGACTCTCAGCGGGTGAGACACTTCGTCCGAAACAGGCGCGTGGTCTGCGTGCGCGTGCCCGAAATGTCTAATGTCGCCGCTCCAATGTCCAAGCTCCCATGAAGGCAGCGAGCATTGTCCTCAATCGTTTCCGAAGACTTGTTGCAGATGAGTCAACTTTTGAAGGTTCGTCACTCTGGATTGCAAACGGTGAAAGTTTTGTTTTCGTGAGAAGATTCGGGAGTCGCAATAAGCAAGTTCATTGAGTCCGAAGGGAGTCTCCGTTGGTAACAGGCCATTTCGTTTCACCCACAGATTCTGGTGAGGTACCCACAGAGTGGGTTGCGGCTTTGCCGTGTTATGTATTGATCAGAAACGAGGCCGTGTGATGCAGAAACGCTTGCATGATCGCCACGGCGGAGGCGGGGAGTTCGGCTTCGGTCAGAGCGTGGTCCATCAGTGCGACCCAGCGGTCCCGAACGCTCTGGGAGATCGAAAACGGAGCGTGTCGTTGCCGCAGGCGCGGATGGCCTCGGAGTTCCAGATAACGCTCGGAGCCGCCGAAACGATAGATCAAGAAGTCGCGCAGGCGAGCCTCCGCCTCGACCAAGTCTTGAGGCGGGTACAACGGACCCAGCAAATCGTCGGTCGGTATTTGACGATAGAACGCCGCGACCACGCGGACGATTCCCTCTTCACCGATCGCCGAGCACACGGAGGAAATTTCAGATTCATCGAGCATGACAAAGAGTGCCTGTGAAGATTGGGAGCCGCCTCAGAGTTCCGGATTCAGGTTCGGCCCCGCTTGCTCGAAGGTGTCGCCAGTCGATTGATCCTCGAATGTGTCGAGGTCATCGCCGCCGGTCACTTCATCGCTGCCGGTGCCAGAGCGGAGTCGATCCTTACCGGCTCCGCCAAAGAGAGTGTCGTCATCGTCACCGCCATCCAAGGTGTCATCGGCGTCGCCCCCTTCGAGATCATCTTCTCCTTGGCCGCCGGAGAGGCTGTCTCTGCCGATGCCTCCGGTGAGCATGTCGTCTCCGGCATCGCCGTTGATCCGATCATCACCGGCCTCGCCTCGGAGATCATCGTCACCCTCGTCGCCATTGAGCGTGTCGTTGTCGGCCCCGCCCATCAGCAAATCGCTGCCGCGTCCGCCGGCGACGACATCTTTGCCCGCGTCGCCGTTGATCTCATCGCTGCCGTCGTCGCCGAAGCAGCGATCGTTGCCAATTCCGCCAAACATGACGTCGTCGTCATTGCCGCCATGCACTTCGTCGTTCCCTTCGTCGCCGGAGAGGACATCGAATCCGTCGTCTCCTTGGACGATGTCATTGCCCAGTCCGCCTCCCGCGACATCGTCACCCGCACCGCCAATCAGCAAGTCGTTGCCCGCTCCGGCGGCGATTTCATCGTCACCCGCTCCGGCATCGAGACGGTCGTTGCCATCGTCTCCTTGCAGGTTGTCTTCGCCGATGCTGCCGGTCAGCGTGTCGTTGCCGAGACCTCCGCGCAGTGCATCGTCGCCGTCGCCTCCATCCAGTTTGTCGAGACCGGCTCCCCCTTCGAGCGAGTCATTGCCCGCCTCGCCGCGGAGATCATCGTTCCCTTCGTCGCCGATCAACGTGTCGAGTCCCTCGCCCCCCAGCGCGAGATCCTGACCCAGTCCACCACGCAGCGAATCATTTCCACCACCGCCAGTGAGCGTATCGTCTCCCGCGTCGCCGTTGAGCTGATCGGCTTCGTCGTCGCCGCCACCTTGCAGATTGTCGTTTCCGGCTCCCCCGTTGAGCGTATCCTTCCCGTCGCCCCCCTCGAGCGTGTCACGGCCGAGCGAACCATTCAGCAGGTCGTCACCCGCGTCACCCGTCAGGCTGTCGTCGTTGATGCCGCCGTCGAGTTCATCGCCACCGGCACCCCCTTCGAGCCGATCGTTCCCCGCGCCTCCCATCAGCGTGTCGTTGTCCTCTTCGCCGCGAAGCTGATCAACCCCCGCGCCCCCTTCGAGCAAATCCTCTCCGGCACCTCCCTCGACGATGTCATTCCCTTCGCCACCGCGCAACGTGTCCAAGCCCGCGACTCCGCTGATCACATCGTTCCCCGCTCCACCATCGGCGAGATCATCTCCGTTGTCACCGATGAGCGTGTCATTGCCCGCCTCGCCGAAGAGTTCGTCGTCGTCGTCTCCGCCGTGAAGGGTGTCGAGTCCCGCTCCGCCGCGAAGAGTGTCTTCACCAACGTCACCGAAGAGTTCATCGTTGCCGGTGCCGCCATCGAACAGATCGTCGCCGGTCCCTCCCATGAGACGATCGTCGTGCGTTCCGCCTACCAGAATGTCGCCCCCCGCTCCGCCATCGAGCGTGTCGTTCTGAGCGTCCCCGATGAGCACATCGTTGTCGTCGCCACCGAGCAGACTGTCCGCGCCCGCCCCGCCCGAACATGAGTCATCTCCGCCGCCGCCGCTGAGGAAATCGCTCCCCTCACCACCCGTGAGTTTGTCTAGGCCCGCGCCCCCTTGAATCGAGTCGGCTCCCGCGCCGCCGAAGATGATGTCGTTTCCCTCGTCCCCATTGAGGTTGTCCGCCAGCGCGGTCCCCGTAATTCGATCCGCTCCCGCGCCTCCATTGACCGTCACGGAAGTCAGGCTCGTGAAGGCCGACGATTTGATCGCCGACAAGTCGATCGTGTTCGCTCCCGCGTCCCCGGTTACGACCAACACCTGCACCGCCGCCGCAGTCACCGCCGGCGAGATCGCCACGTTATTCACCGTCACCAACCCGGCCGCATTCGAGCTGACCCGGATCGCGTCATTCGCATTGCTGGTCACGGTCAGGGTCGCGGTCGGGCTGTCAAAGACCGACGTGACGCTAAGATGGCAGCGCGATTCCAGAGACTCGAATTCCGCCGGCACCTGGCTGAGCAATCGTCGCCCGGCGGCCCCTCGGCGAGGCCGTGATCGCAACGACTCGGTTCGCAAAATTCGTTTCAGCGACTCCATCCATGAAGACAGCAACATCCTGGACTCTCCCGACCCCGCAACGACTGCATTTCGCGAAAGGCAGCCGGACCACTCCACGAGGGTCAGGACTCGGACTGCTTCGCATTTTGAGGTCGGAACCTAGTCCAAACTTCGCCCACTCGCGAAGAGCACTTTCCCGAAAGAAATTTGGAGCCAACCATGTTGTCACGAAGCCTGTTATTCGCCGCCGGTCTCTTGATCCTCAGCCACTCCGCGCAGGCTCAAGCGGCCGACGCACCGAAGCTCAACGTCCTGTTCGTCATGGCCGACGACCTGCGGCCAGAGTTAGCCAGCTTCGGCTCGCCCGCCGTCACACCGAACTTTGACCGGCTGGCCAAACGTGGCGTGCAGTTCGACCGAGCCTACTGCCAGCAAGCTCTGTGCAACCCGTCGCGATCGTCGATGCTGACCGGCCGCCGGCCCGACACGCTCAAGCAGTGGAACAACGGCCTCCACTTCCGCGAACGCAATCCCGATGTCACGACCCTGCCGCTGTGGTTCAAAGAGCACGGCTACACGTCGCGCTGCGTCGGCAAGATCTTTCACAACTGGCACACCAAGGAGAAAGGCGACCCACGCTCATGGAGCGCGCCGGAGTTCCTGCACTATGCCAATCACGGAGATGACGCGGCGCAAGTCGCCGGCGAGCTGCCGCCAAACCTCGCGTCACCCGCACCGCGAAAGTACACGACCGTGCCGCTCTACGAATGCCGCGACGTCCCCGACGAAGCTTACTTCGACGGCCGAGTCGCCGACGAAGCCATGCGCGTGATGAACGAAGTCCGCGAGCAACCGTTCTTTCTCGCCGTCGGCTTCTGGAAGCCGCACGCGCCGTTCAACGCGCCCAAGAAATACTGGGACAAGTACAACCGAGCCAAACTCCCGCCGCTCAATCCCGCTCGCCCAACCGGCGCGCCGGACGTTGCCTTTCACGACGGTCGCGAGCTGCGCGGCATCCCGCCCAACCAAGTCACGTTCACTCCCGAACAAGTCGCCGAGATTCGGCACGGCTACTTTGCCAACATCAGCTTTCTCGACGCGCAGCTCGGCAAGGTGCTCGATGAACTCGATCGCCTGAAGCTGACCGACCGCACGGTCATCGTCTTCTGCGGCGATCACGGCTATCACCTCGGCGAGCACACTCAATGGGCAAAGACCTCCAACTTTGAATACGACGCCCGCGTGCCGCTGTTCCTCGCACCGCCGAAGTCCGCGAACGCTGGCCAGCGCACGTCATCGCTCGCCGAACTCGTCGATCTCTTCCCAACGCTCGTCGAGCTGTGCGGCCTGCCTCGCCCCGCTGGCCTCGACGGCACCAGTTTGGTCCCCGTGCTCAACGACGTCTCGAAATCGGTGAAGCCCGCCGCATTCACGCAGCATCCGCGTCCGCCATACTTCGACCGCGAACCGAGCGGCGAACCATCCGCGATGGGAGTCAGCGTCCGCACCGCTCGCGTCCGGTACACCGAATGGCGCGACTGGAAAACAAAAAAGGTCATCGCCCGCGAACTCTACGATGCGCTGCAAGACCCGGCCGAACTCCGCAACGCGATTGACGAGTCGGCGTTGTCTGAGGCACAGCACGAGGCCGAGAAACTGTTGCACAAACAGTTTTGAAATAACGGCTGTCGGCGATCGGCTCACGGCTTTCGGCCGAAAGGCGAGAGTGCGCTTGCTCACTGCGTTCGGCCGAAAGCCGTGAGCCGATGGCCGACAGCCGTTATTCCCTTTTTTCAAAACGCCGAACCAGCCGTTGATCTCCAAGGAGCACAAGCCGTGGTCACGAAACCCACGACCATCGACGAGTACCTCGCCGCCATGAGCGATGACCAGCGAGCCGCGCTGGAGAAACTTCGCAAGACCATCCGAGCGGCAGCACCGCAAGCGGAAGAGTGCATCAACTACGGGATCGCCGCGTTCCGTTTGAATGGGAAAAGTTTGGTGGGCTTCGGAGCGACCAAGAAGCATTGCTCGTTCTATCCCATGAACGGCTCCACGGTCGCCGCTTTTCAGGACGAACTCAAGAACTACGAGACCAGCAAAGGGTGCATTCATTTTTCCGCAGCGAAACCTCTTCCAGTCGCTTTAGTGCGGAAGCTGGTCAAAGCTCGGATCGCGGAGAACGGCGGTTGAAGGGGTCTCGCGCCGTCGCCCGATTTTGTGAGCCGATGGCGCTAGCCACGGGCCTCGGTGGGTGACGTTTGAAGGCAAACCGCCCGACGCTAGCGCGTTCGGCTCACAATGCGAGTGGCATTGGGCTGACGCCACCCCGCTCACCTTCGTGTCAATTACTTCATCGACTCAGAGAGTCACGCTACAGCGTTGCGATCGCCTCGATCACCGCGAAGTCACGCCTGTCATCGCGACGCAGCTTCGCCGCCGCGTGATCGGGGTCGTGATCGCATAACGCCCACCAGCCACGATCGGCACACGTTCCGAGAACCTCTGGCTTGATTCGCCTCAACGTCAGCAAGTCGAGGTCATACGCGATGCACCACAGCGACGGCAGATGCCGAAACGTCGGACAGACATCGCCCAGATAGATGGCTCCTTCGCCGCCGCTCTCGATGACGATCGCTTGATGAGCCTCGGTGTGCCCGCCTGTCACCCAGGCTCGCAGGCCCGGCACGATCTCGACGTTGCCGTCGATCAACCGCAACTGACCCGCCTCTTTGAGCGGCACGAAGTTCGGCTGATGATACGCCGCGCGGAGTTCCGGGTACTCGGCCGTTGCAGTCGCCCACTCGTGACGCTGCACGACATAGGTCGCCTTCGGAAACGTCGGCACCGCGACTCCCGCAGCATCGAAACGAGTCGCTCCCCCCGCGTGATCGAAGTGCAGATGCGACAGCACAACAACGTCGATGTCATTCACCGTCAGCCCGGCCGCCGCGAGGCTCTCGACCAGCGGCTCGCCCGGCTCGGCAGAGAAATTGCCCCGTTCCTTCTCGGTCAGCTTCGAGCCGTATCCCGTGTCGATCAGCACGTTCTCGCGGCCGGTGCGAACCAGCACGCAACTGGTCCGCTGCTGGATGCGGCTTTTGTCATCAATGGAAATGTACCGCGTCCAAACCGTGCGCGGCACAACTCCGAACATCGACCCGCCGTCGATCCAATAGTTTCCACCAGAGATCGTCCGCAGTTCAAATTCGCCGAGTCGCATGGTTTACTCCGAGTCGTCTGGACGAACCATTGTGGTCCGAACGAAGCGCGGACACCATCACTCCGAACGTCCTCGCACAAAATCGAAAATCAAAAATCAAAAATCGAAAATCTCTATGGCTCACTTTTTTCGCTACAAGACTCCCACCGATGTCGTGGCCGATGCCGAGCGGCTCGGACTGTCACACATCGCGATGTCCGATGACCTGTCGGTGATGTTCACACCGATCGAGGTCGGCGGCCGAACGGTCGGCAACCGCTGGGCGATTCAGCCGATGGAAGGCTGCGATGGAACGCTCGACGGTCTGCCGGATGAATTGACGTTTCGCCGCTTTGTCCGCTTCGGAGCGGGCGGAGCCAAACTCATCTGGGGCGAAGCGACCGCCATCGCCGACAACGCACGGATGAATCCGCGGCAGTTGTGGCTGCACGATGGCTCGGCCGCCGCGATGGAAAAGATGCTTGCCGATTGCCGAGCCGCTCATCGCGAAGCGTGCGGCCACGACCGAGACTTGTTGCTCGGCCTGCAACTGACGCACTCCGGCCGATTCAGTTGTCGGCGTCCGTTGCTGGCGACACACGACCCGATTCTCGATCCGCTGACGCGCGACAAATCGACCGGCCGCTTCGTCGATGCGTCGTACCCGCTCCTCAGCGACGACGACTTGAAACGGATTGAGGACCAATACCTCGCCGCCGCGAAGCTCGCCGCGCGGATCGGCTGCGACTTTGTCGATATCAAACAGTGTCACCGCTATCTGCTGTCGGAATTGCTCGCCGCCAAGAACCGTCCCGGCGAGTACGGTGGTTCGTTCGAGAACCGAACACGCTTGGTTCGCAACGTCATCACACGCATCCGCGCGGAACTGCCGACGTTGCTGATGACATCTCGGTTCAACGCCTACGACGGCATTCCGTACCGTGGCGCGGGCAAAGATTTCATCGGCGAACCGTGTCCTCACGAGCTGCCCCTATCCACCGCGTTCGGCACCAACCCGCACGATCATTTGCAGGACGATCTGACCGAACCGTTGCAACTTGCGGCCTGGCTGCGCGAGTGGGGCGTTTGTTTGTTGAACGTATCGCTCGGCAATCCGTATGCGAATCCGCATCTCGTCCGACCCGCCGAGTACCCGCCGGTGGATGGCTACAAGCCGCCGGAGCATCCGCTGATTGGCGTCGATCGACACTTCCGCATCGCCGCGCGAATTCAGAGCGACACGGCGACGGTGCCGGTCGTCGGCAGCGGCTACAGTTGGCTGCAAGACTTCGTCCCGCATGCGGCCGCCGCCAATGTCTCGCTGGGACGAGCGGCATTCGCGGGACTCGGCCGAGGTACGTTGTCGCAACCCGATTTCGTAAAGCAACTGGCCGACACCGGCCGCCTCGATCGCAAGCGAGTCTGTCGCACGTTTTCGTACTGCACGAACCTGATGCGGACCAAAGACCACCCGCTCGGCCAATACGCCACCGGCTGCCCGCCATTCGACAAAGAGGTCTACGGCCCGCTCTGGAAAGAAGCCGAAGCCAAGCGAGTCTCCTAGAGTTTGCCGACTTTGCTCTTCGCGTCCGCATAGGCTTTGCGAACTTCCGCGATGGCGGCGAGGGACAGTTTCGGAAATCGGTCCTCGTCGGTTTCGGGTTCGGCGGAATACTGAGTGGCTCGTTGCAGCCAGCCGGTGAGGGCCGCGTCGAACTCGGCGGGCTTGTGCTTGTGCCCCTGCTTCTGCGAGACCGCGACATAGAGCTGGACCACTTGCGTCGCGAGCGGTGCTTGAAAATCGTCCAGTTGGACCATCTCCAGCCCGATGTCGAAGGCCGCGAGATAGTCTTCGTTTTCCAGATGTGGATTGATCTCGCGAATCAAAATCTGCACGAGCAGATAATGAATGCCGCGACGAGTCGGCTCGTAGATCAGGGCCTGGCGGGATTGTTCCAGTCGTCGGCGAGCTTCCTCGAATTCGCGCCGTTGGATCAGGCGGTTGGCGAGGATCACGGCGAGGCTCGCCATCGCGGGATAGTCGTCATGCCACGGGCGCAGGTAGTTGAGCGCGGCCTCGTCTTGCTCTTGGTTCAACGCGGCCACGGCCTGAGCGGGCATCATCTGGACTGGCATGTCAACGGCGCGGGCGAAGGTTGCGAATTCGGGATCGCGAACCGTTGCGATCAGCAGTTGATACTGGCGTTGCCGAATCGGACGCTCCGCCGGTTCGTCGTCCGCCAACAAATACTTCAGCAGGCTGCCGATCACATTCCCGCGCAGCGTGGCGGTCAAATCCTGAAGCGTCTCCGCGTCCATGCCCATCGTGTTGGCAATGAGCGGGAACAGTCCGGGGCTGATCCCCAGCGGGATCTTGTCAAGCCGCGAAAGCTCGATCAGAAAATTGAACGACGTGATGTTCTTGACCATGTTGAGGTGCGTGCTGAAGGCCACGACCAGTTTGAGCTTGAGATCAAACAGTCGCGCGAGCAATTGGATTTGTCGCACCTCTTCGGCCGCGTAGTTGGGCGTCTCCTGCAACGTCAGGCGGCGACTGTTGCGACAGACTTCGGCGGTTTGACCGACTGTCTTCCGAGCCAAGCTCACGAACTGAGCGCGGACTCGCGCGGGAAGTTGCGTGGCCGATTCCTCGACGAAGGCCAGCATGATCTTCTCCGCTTCGTCCGTCCGAGATTCCGCCTCGACCCGTTTGATCCCCAACACCAGCGACGGGCTGTCGAACTCGAACCGCGAGTTGAGGTATTCCAGCAACCGATGGCTGATGAAATTCCGCACCCGGCCGGGACTGCTGAGAAAACCGATCAAGGCGGTGACATCGACCGATTTCTTCCAATCGTTGTCGAACTTCGCCGAGAGGAATTCCGGCGCGTACGCGTTGCCGAAGGCTCGATGAAATTGCGAGCGCAGCGTCGCATACGCTTGAGGCTCGCGACTCATCACGGCGAAGTGATACAGCAGTTCGAGGTACTCGCGCCACGAGTTGAGGCTGCGTCCGATGTCCGCTTCGACGGTATCGCAGATGGCGATGTTCTTGAGCGCGTCGGCGTTGAGCCGATTGGTGCAGAGCAGGCTATTCCAGATCGAACGTGCCGCGCCGCGGCGTCCCAATCGAAACAGGATGTCCGCCTGCTGTGACTTGATCCGGCGACACAACGATTCAAACGCTGGGAGCAGTCGAATCCATTCGGGGTACGAGTCGAACGATTTCAGAGCCGTGGCCACTAATTGATTGAGCCACCACTCGGTGAGCGTGAGTGCGTACTCCAACTGTTCGATCGCGGACATTTGCTCGCGCGGCTTCGGAGGCACGGGATGAAGACTAGAGCCGCGACCGTCAGGGAGCGGTCCTTCATCTCGCGCGATCCCCGCTCCCTCACGGTCGCGGCTCAAAGATGTCACCGCTCCCTCACGGTCGCGGTTCAAAGATGTTCCCGCTCCCTCACGGTCGCGGCTCGGAATGTCCGCAGGTTTGACCTCTAGGGCCGTCGCGAGTCGCTCGGCGAGTTGCTGCAACAGTTCGGCGGGCGGGCGTGGGGTTCGCGTCAGTTTGGTCGCGGTTTCCGGCAGCGTCTTCGCGGCGCGATCAATCCGTTTTGACAGGCTTCCCAAGTTGATCGCATTGCGAAAACGATTCGTCGTCTCTTCGGTGCGATTCTGAAAGTCGGCGGGCAACTCCGAAGCGGGAACGGTCGTGGCTTCCTGCTGAATCGCGTCGCCTCGTTCGAGTCCCGCGGTGCCAGCCGCTGCGACGTCCTTCAAGAGAGCGTCCAACGCTTCTCGATCCGACATGGCCTGCGAAAACAAATCGGCGTCGTCTTCACGGCGAGCTTCCGGTTCAAACGTGACGCGAATGAATTCCGAGACCGCCGTGCGGACCTCTTCCAACACGAGCGCGGCCGATTCGAGCTTCGCGAAGCGTTGCTCAAGAGTCGAAGCCGGCAGGGGCATTGCGGACGGTGACATCGCCGACAGGCTTGATTCATCGGGCAAAGCGGTTCGGAGTCCCGCGAGGAGAGCGGGCCATTCGGCCACCGGCTCGCGTGGCGTTTCTGGAAAGCGATAAGCGGCGTCCGCCAATCGCTTGTCGATCCGTTTGAGCGGCTTGTTGAACTGGCCCAAGTTGCCGATGTCTTGCAGCCGAGTCACGGCCTCTTCACAGCGGGTGACATAGTCCGTCGGCAGTTGCAGTCCGGAGAGCGTGGGGAGCGTTTCGATCAGTTGGTGAAATCGTTGCAGGGCGCTGCTGGTGACTTGCTCCAGCAACAGGAGGAACTCGGCCGCGGCTCGTCGATCGGCGACAGCCTGCGCGTGCCTGTCGAGCGTCCCCAAGACAGCAGAGGACAATTCCAGGCCCTCCTTGATGAGTCGCAGTCCCTCGTCCTTGAATCGGCCGAGCGCCGCGATGGCCGACTCGAACGCCTCAAACAGAACCAGCGACCGAGCGTGATCGACCGACTTGTGATCCTGCTTGGGTGACGGGACTTCATCCTTCAGCGGTTTGGGAGGCGCGACATCCAGCGCCTCTCTCGCGCGATCGAGGCGCGTCACCAATTCCCGCGCGGTCGCAATCTGGTCTTCGTTGGGCGTTCCATTACTCCGTCGCATCTCGGCCACCAGTTGGCGAGCGGCGCGATAGGCTCCCAGGCTACGGAATTCCACCGGCTGCCAGAGCAGTCGCTCGCGATGAATCAGCGCGGCGACGAGCGGCGGTAAGCGGCCCTCTTCCACGGCGATCCCAATCAGTCGCGGCAGTTGAGCAACCGGTGCTTCCCAGAGCTGGCACACCTTCTCCAGCAATTCGCGCGACGGCATCCCCTCCGGCAAGAGGCCCATGAGTCGTCGCACGGTCTCCACCGGATAGCCGCCGATCAACCATTGCACGCACAGAATGGCGACGGCCGCCGGACTCCCCGATCGGCTGCCGGACTTCTCCGTCAACTCTTGCAGAACGGGGATCAGTTTTTTCGCGTTGGCCTGAGTCGCACGTCCCACCAAAGTCTGTTCGATGGAAAGGTGCTCGACCCCCGACCAACGACAACGTCGCGCGTGCAGATAACGCCGGACTTTGGCCGAGGGACGCATGTCATCGCTCGGCTGTTTGGCTTTCGGCGTCTCGCGGCGATCCTTCTGGTCCTGTCGTCCTTCCTTCTCTTTCGCCGCCAAACTTTGGGGAGGGACAAAGTCCAACAGGTCGGGCGAGATGTTGTCTTCTCCGGCTTGAATGGCTTCGGCGATCGACTCGGCGCGACGCAGCAACGTGTTGGGTTCGTAGCGTTCGTCGCCGTAATAGACCGCATTCAATTCGCGCAGCAGGACGGCGACGTGCATCCAAATGCGGTGGCTGGTCGGCGCGAGACAACAGGCCAATCGAAACCACCGCGCGGCTTCCTCGAACTCACCCCGAAGGAAGTGCAGCCGACCGAGATGATAAGCGTGCTTGGGATTTGCTCCGTCGATCTTCACCGACTCGCGAAGCAACGTGACCGCCTCCCACGAGTCGGTCTCTGGATGAACCGCGAGCCGAAAATTGCACTCGGCCAACGCGATCAACCGCGTGACCTCTTTATCACGATCGACCTGCATCTCGCGCAACTTGGCGCGAGCGCGAGTCAGTGCGACAGGAGCCATCATTCGGAAGGACATGGCGGTAGTCTCGACGGGGATCGTTGCTGAATGAAACAGGCGAGCGGGGCGGCGGGAAGAATTGGCGAGCGGGGCGGCGTCAGCCCCCCGGTAGCCGCGATGTCCGCTCAAAACCGGGGACCGCGATCCCCGCTCAAAACTTTTGAAGTTGCGTTCTTTCGAACAAATTCGACCACGACACCAAGAATCAGGCCCGAATTCATTCGTTTCATTCCTTTGACCAGATTCCTTTGATTGGAATCCTCAAACACAGGTTCGCCCAGGAATCAAAGGAATCTGGTCAAAGGAATGAAGACGACCGAATCAGCTCCTCGAATTCTTTTCTGGCGTAGAGCCGCGTCGTCGAGCGATCGCCCAAGGCGAATAACTCACCTTGCGGACTGACGGCCAAGGAGCCGTCCGCATGACTGAAGACGATCCGGTGGCTAAAGGTGGTTTGATCGTGGACCAGCAGCGTGCGAGTGCCGTCGGGATTGCGGCAGATGCCGAAGTGTCCCGCATCATCCGCGCTGACCGGTGTGGCTCCCGGTTGCGTGAAGAACGGACTGCTGAAGACCAAGCTGGAATCGAATTGAATCCCTTTGCCGTCGGCATCGATCACGATCGGTAAGTTCGACAACTCATAGACGGCAGCGATTTGTCCCAACGGTAAGCGGTCGTCAATCACTCGCGCTCCGTCGCGGGAAACGTGGAAGACCTTGTGCTCACCCACCGCGATGAGCGCGGTCGGCGTCTCTTTCATGAGCCAAATCGTCGGATCGAGTTGCACGGTGTTGATCAACTGCCCGTTCTTGTAGACCCGCAGATTCCCAGAAAAATCACAGGTCAAGAGCCGGTCCCCCAGCAGCCCCAATGCTTGCACTCCGGCTGGATCATTGAGGACCGATCTCACCGTGCCGGAGTCCTCCAAGCAAAACACGCTGCCGCTCCAGAACGCGACGAAGATTTGATCGTCGGTGAGATCGACGTCCGCCGGCACGATGAACCCGCTCGACGTTTCGCCGAACCGCCATTCTTGATGATGCCCATCGTCCCGCAGCAAATGGACATTTCCTTGCCAGTCGGCGAAGACCATTCGCCCCGCGCGGCGGCGAATGATGCGGATCGGAGCACGCAGTCGGAGTGGCTCGGTCATGATGGATCGGCCATCGACGGCATAAGCCAGAATCCGCTGCGGTTGGATCACGGCGAGGTGTTGTCCAGTGCCGAAGAAAACCACTTCGCCAGTTGCCGGAATTGTGGCTCGCGGCAACGGAGCGACACCGCGCACGCTGCTGACATCCGCCGCGGGTTCCTCGCGAATCTTCCGGCGCGGATGGACCGAAAACGGCTGGCTGGCGATTTCGCCCATCGCCGACGACGAGGCGATTAAACGAGTCTCCTCCACCGGCTCCGCAATCGACAGATCGTGAAACGAAGCCACCCCCTGCTGAGTCTTCTGGCTGGCACCTCCCAACAGTTGCCCGTTCTCCAACCGGATGCTGATCTCTTCTTCGTAAGTGATGGGAGCCTTGTCGCAGCGGATCGCCACTCGCACTTGAGGCAACGTATGGTTGGCAAAGACATCGCCGGGCTGATCCAGAAACGTCAGCGAGAGGACTTCGTTCGAGAGACGCAGCTCCAAGGACTGACGGAGTTTCTCGAACCAATCGCGATCGGAAATGGGCCAGTAGTTAAACAGCGAGGCCGCAAATGGAATCGCCTGCTTGGCCTGCTCGTCGATCAAGATCGGCAGCACGATTCCAGATTCGTCCTGTACATGCAGCTTGAGCGCCAGATTGAATTCAAAGAGGCACATCTTCTTTTGAAAGTAACTGCGAGAATAAACGAGGATCACCTTCTTGGCTTTTTGCATGGAGTTTGCGATGGCTTGGATGAAGTCCTGCCCGATTCGCACACCATGCTCGCCGATGTCGAAGAAGACACGCGGCGGCCGACCCGCCACCGTGCGGCACTTGAGCAACGGCTCATACAGGTGCGCCTTGACCCAATCGGTGTCTTGCCGCGCGTAGCTGATGAAGACATCGTGAGGTTCTGAATCAATCGGCATGACGATCCCTTTTGGCGAGTAGCCGCGTTCGCCAGAACGCGGGCAGCCCGCACTACCGCCCCATCAAGCGGCGCAGCGCCGTGAATTGTGGCTCCACGAAATTATTGCGGACGATATCGACGATCTCACGAGCGTGCTCCCCTTTGCACTGACGGCGCAATCCGGGAAGGCTGTCGGACATTCGTTTGAGGTTTCCATAGAGATCTTCCGCCGTGCTGCGAATCACCCAGGGGGAATCGCTCGCCGTGAGTTGTTGCAGCTTGATCATGCCCAGTAACACCGTGAAGAAGTCGTCGATCGTCTGATTCACGATCTTGGCATCGTGGATCTGCACCTCGAATTTCGTGACGACCTCGTCGATCTGCTGCCGCATCTCGTCGATGGAAGCCAGCACTAGCGGGCCGTCCGGGATGTCGGGGTCTTGGCTGCCGATCACGGCGTATTGGCGAGCCTCGGCGAGTTCATGCTGGCACTTTCGCAATTGCTTCGCGGAACTCTCATCAAGGTCCAGACCGATCTTTTCGCGAACGGTCACGGACTCGCGCTGATACACACAGGTCGCGAGCATGTGATTCGCCTGAGCGAACGCGGGGCAAATCACCAACGCGGCTTTCAGCGCGCGTTCGGCTTTCCCGATATCTTTCTCCGTGACGGCGGTTCGTGCCGCGGTCATCTCGCGGGCGACCACGAACTCGAAGAACTCGTTGAGATCTTTTGAGGACTTGGTCGCCTGCACGCTGACAACCTTGCCGGGCAGGAACCGAGCCAGCAGACCGCCACTGCTTTCGGGTTTTGCTTTGCCGAGCAATTGATCCAGTTGGTTTTGAAACGTCTTATATAACGTCGCCTGTTGAACCTCTGCGGGAGTGGCTTCCAGAGCTTTCCTTGCGGCCGCGTACTTCTTCTCTCGATACCGATCGCGCGCGGGGCCGAGAGCTTCGGGGACGAAGCGTTGGTCGATCTCGCGAAGGAATTCGGTGAGTTCGTCACGGTCGGTGATACAAACCTGCAAGCCCCGCCGGGCCGCTTCGCGAGCCTCCAGGAATTGCTTGCCAACCACCAGGACTCCGGCCAGGAAGTAATGAAACTTGCCCACCTCGGGGTCGGTCTCCGCGAACTGACGCATCTTCTCCGCGAGCTTATCGACCTGCTTCGTCTTGACGGCATTGGCGTAATAGCCCGCCGCCTTGGGGATCGTTTGCTGCCGAATGTCCTCCTTGAGACTGCGGACGCGAGTCTGCATTCGATTGGACAACGGGGCCTCTTTGAGCGGCAGCAAGTTTTCCAGCGCGGACTTCAGCCGCTCCTTTTTGAAGTGGCAGTAGGCGGTCAGATAGCTCGCTTCGTAATGCGGAGACTGAATGGCGAGCACCTCCGCGAGCTTCACGATCGCCGGCTCGAACTGTTGCTCGTGGATCAGTTTTTTCGCTTCGCGCAGTGGCCGGCCTTCGGGGCCTTCGTCCCCCAAGTCGACTCGCAGACCCTCGAAGTCCACGTCGATCGCTCCCAGCTTGAGCGCGGAGGGGGGCCGAGTTTGAGTCGCTTGCCGAGCCGCTTGACTGATTCGCTCCAGCAAATCGTCACCCAGGATCGGGGTGCTCTTGCCGTCGATTTGAAAATCGTGAATACGAATGTCCGACGCCTTGAGCGTCGTTGTCGTGCTCATTTTCAATTGAGCCAATTGATTGGCGTCCCCCATCGCTGCTGGCCTTTCTGATGTGTGTCGCTCGACTCGGAGAATCGGAAGCTTTCTTGCGCACGTTTTAGAACGTGCCCCATCCGGCTTGCCCCATTGGCATCCACACAATTCTGCGAACCCCTGCAAACGTGTCCGTCCTACCTCTGCTCTCTTCGCTTCTCTGCGGTGAAAGAGACATTTTCATCTCTTTTACCGCAGAGAAGCGAAGAGCTTGGCCCGGCGGAGCCGGAACCAAAACATTGCCGAGTTCCGATTGGGAAGACGCCAAACAATCTCACATCATTCTGCCCACCCATCATTCTGCTGACTTCCGGCAAGCAGAATGATGGGTGGGCAGAATGATGTGAAAGCGGAAACCAAAAAC